>JAJYQZ010000257.1 GCA_021794335.1 bacterium | reverse complement strand
TATAATTAAATTTCCAAGATATTATAATAAAAAAAATAAAAAGTTATTAATAAGCCCCGCTACCAAATGGATTAAACTAATCATTACGGGAGTGAACGGGAGAGCCGTTTTAAAGTGGGATTTTAACACGCCATGACGCATTTTAATGTTCTAATTATAGGTTCTGGAATAGCGGGTCTTTCTCTTGCAAATAGGTTCGGCGAAACGGTTTCCGTCGGCATATTTACAAAAAAAGAGGAAGCGGAATCCAACACAAATTACGCTCAAGGGGGGCTTGCCGCCGTTATGAATCTTACCAAAGATTCTTATGAAAAGCATGTAAAAGATACATTAGCCGCAGGCGACGGTTTATGCGACGAGGATGTCGTCAGAATGGTGGTGGAAGAGGGGCCGGGCGTCGTACGCGACCTTTTAGACTGGGGGGTTAATTTTGCGAAACACAAAGAAAACAATGAGGAATTTGATTTAGGACGAGAAGGCGGGCATTCCGAAAGAAGGGTCCTTCACGCGGGGGACATCACCGGAAGGGAGATAGAAAGGGCATTAGTCGATACATCGAGGAAAAAACCCAATATAAAAATATTTGAGAATCATATCGGGGTCGATTTGATAACGACGCATAAGCTTAAAGCCGAAAGAGAAAAGAAAAACAGGATTTTGGGGGCATATTTTTTAAATAAAAATATCAATAAGGTTATAACGGTGAGCGCGGATGTTGTCGTTTTGGCAACGGGCGGCGCAGGAAAGGTTTTTCTATATACATCTAATCCCGATATATCCACAGGCGACGGTGTTGCAATGGCAAAAAGGGCAGGCGCGAATATTGCCAATATGGAATTTTATCAGTTTCATCCAACCATACTATACCACCCTGAGGCTAAATCTTTCCTGATATCCGAGGCCTTAAGGGGAGAGGGCGGGGTTTTAAGGCTAAAAGACGGAACGCCCTTTATGGATAAGGTTCACCCTTTAAAGAGCTTAGCCCCGAGGGATATTGTGGCAAGGACGATTGACTTCGAATTAAAAAGAACGGGGGGTGATTGCGTCTATCTCGATATGACTCACAAAAGCAGGGAATTTTTAGAGAAAAGGTTTCCCGATATATTTAAAACCACTTTAAGTTTCGGTATAGATATGTCAAAGAAATGGATTCCGGTTGTTCCCGCCGCCCATTATCTTTGCGGGGGGGTGTTGACCGACAAAAAAGGACTTACATCGATAGGCAATTTATATGCAATCGGCGAGGTAGCCTGCACCGGTCTTCACGGGGCAAACAGGCTTGCAAGTAATTCACTTCTCGAGGGATGCGTTTTTGCAAAAAAGGCTTATGAGGCAACAGTCCAGATGTTTAAAAAAGACGAGGGGTTTGGTAAGGGTAAGGCAAGAGCGGTTTCGGGCATGGATATGCATAGCGGTGAGCCTGTTACACTGCCCGAGTGGAAAGATTTTGGGCTGGAGGTAGCGGATGAGCTGATAATTATAACGCATAACTGGGATGAACTCCGTCGCGCTATGTGGAACTATGTGGGCATTGTTCGTTCAAACAAAAGACTTGAAAGGGCAAAAAGAAGGATAGACAACCTCATAGCCGAAATCAAGGAATACTACTGGAATTTTAAAATATCTCCAGATTTATTGGAATTAAGAAACATAGCCGAGGTTGCAAACCTTATAATCGCATCCGCAAGCCTAAGAAAAGAATCAAGAGGAACACACTACAATATTGACTATCCCTATAAAGACGATACTGCGTTTAAGCACCCTACAATACTTTAATTAATTAACTTTAATCCTGCAATAGAATTTTAATTTTCTGGATTCCTGCCTTCGCAGGAATGACTTCGGGAAAATTTATTCTTAACCCGTCGGGCGTCCCAACCCGCTTCAGCGGGAATCCATACAAATGTCATTCCCGCGAAAGCGGGAAAGTTTCTTTGAAACTTCACGAGGCTGAAAGCCGAGAGCGAAGCGATAATCCAGAGCTTTTAAGGTTTTGAAGTATATTCTCTGCTTGTAATTTCGTTAAAATTTCACAAAAATTTAATAGAATTGAAACAATTCCGTCATAATTCTGTAATATAAATATGATATAGTGGATTTAAATAAATCAAATCAACATTAAACTAAAGCTAAATTAGGGGGGTGTTTATTATGAAAAACAATTTTAATATTTTTTCTCTTTTTAAATCAAAGCAAAACAGGCTTCAAAGAAAACAAAAAAGCTGCAGGCAAATTATGAAGGAAATATCTAAAAGAATAAAGGAACAGAAAGATTTTGAGGATTTATATATACAGCTTATGAAAATAAAAGCGTACGCCTCTCTTAAAAAAGTCGGAGTAAATATAGAAAAATTACAAAAATTATAAGCCGAAACCGAAATGGACAGGCGGATGAGATAGTTAGAATAATGACCAAGCCCCCCTGACCCATAAAGGGAGAGGGGAATTTGGTCTATATCCTTAAATACCTGAATAGCCGTAAATTATAAATTATGCGTTATGACTGACAGGGAACCATATAAAACCCTTCTATGTTGTCGTTTATCGAATATGCCATATAATATGAATAGCTATCAACTGTTGTGCCGTTTGAATAAACATAATCGACGGCGCCGAGAGGTAAGATATATTCGTTATTTGGAACATCAAAACTTGGCGCTAAGAAATTAGGATTGGTAGTTAAGCTGTTATCGCACGCAGGTGTGTATGTTACAGGGGTTTTAACGCTTCCAGGTCCAACGGCTGTTCCTCCTGCAACATAATCAATCCACCACGAGTTTGATGGGATGATAGTAAGACCGATGGTGACGGGATTGCTGAAATTATACATAGTACCGGATCCGTAACCGCTTGGCGGCATTTGATAATTTGGTAAAGTCAAAAACGGGTTTTCGTAAGGATTGTTTCCGGGGGCATTAGCCGCAGGCGCAGTTCCTAAAAATGTTACAGTTCCGGCGGCTATTTTGGTAGCCCCAGTAACCGTAACATAAGACGATAAATCGTTATTCACCAAATTCTTTGAAAGCTGGGTCGTCAAGCCTTCGCCTAATGAGCCGACCACGCCCTGCGAAGCCGCCTTGTTTGCCGCCCCCGTTAAATTTACGAACTTAGGCAGGACGACAGCCGCCAGAATGCCTATCAGCAAAATGACCATAACCAGCTCGATAAGGGTAAACGCCCCGCTGTTATATATAACCCTTAAGCCTTTTCCCCTTGTTAAACCATGAGATTTACTTCTCATAAATTAATCCTCCATAAAAAATTAATAAAAATAAATTTCACATTAAACTTGCCAAATTATATTAAATAATAAATAAACATAAAATATGATATTTTCATTATATCCCGATTATTTTAAAAATCAAACAAAAAATTTAACCCTAATTCTGCAATAGAAAATATTTAGATGTTTCTTTTATATGTAAATTCTGGATTCCCGCTGAAGCGGGTTGGGACATCTATTGGGTGAAACGTTTAATATCCTCTTAGTCATTCCCGCGAAAGCGGGAATCCAGTGTTCATATAACTTTAAAGCCATTTGAGAGATTTCTATCGGCAATTTTGGGATTAAGGTATAAATATTCTTGGATATTGATATAATATATATATTGGTATAAAATAAAAAAATTAAAATTGCATGGGGAGGCATTTTTTATGGTTAACGACAAAATCATCGAAATTCTCAAACACGAAGGACCGGCAAGTTTTGCGACTAATGGAACGGACGGAATTCATATGGCCGCAACATGGAACAGTTATATCGAGGTTTTAGATAATAACACTCTTTTGATTCCAGCGGGTCATTTAACAAAAACGCAAAGGAATATCGAGGCGGGCAGCGAGGTTCAAATGATACTTGCTTCCAAAGATGTTGCCGGCTTGCAGGGCAAAGGCGCCGGGTTTTTGCTTAAAGGCAAGGCGAGGTTCGAGGATAGCGGAGCTAACTTCGATAAAATGAAATCCCGTTTTAACTGGGCAAGGGCGGTAATGGTGTTTAATGTAAAAGAGGTAACAGAACTCACATAAAAAAAGGGTCTGATTTATTTATTTAAATAAATAAATCAGACCCTTTTTTTTCTCTTTTTTTTTCTCTTTTTTTTTCTCTTTTTCTCTTTTTTTATTTATTATTTATAATACTTGGTCGGGTCTTTAATTTCAGCCTCTTCGAATCCTCTTCTCCTTAAAATGCAGGAGTCGCACACCCCGCACGCCAGACCTTCTATCGGGTCATAACAGCTATGAGTTAGCTCAAGCGGCGCGCCAATTTCAAAAGCCTTGATAATTATATCTTTTTTGGTTAATTTAAGGAGCGGCGCATTTATCTTAAAATTTATTTCACCCGTTACCGATGCTTTAGTAGCCAGATTTGCCATTTTTTCGAAAGCCCTTAAATAGTCCGGTCTGCAATCGGGATAACCGCTGTAGTCGATATAGTTAGCCCCTATAAAAATGTCGCCTGCCAGGTTAACCTCCGCAACGGCAAGAGCATAAGACAAAAATATCGTATTCCTTGCAGGAACATAAGTTATCGGAATATCATTTGCGTTGTTCGCCTTTTCCAGTTTATTTTTATTAATCCTGTTTTTCGGTACAGCTACGGATAAATCTACTAAAGCCGAGCCTTTAATTTGACCGAAATCTAAATTGACGATGGCATGATTGTTTAAATTAAAAAAATTGACTATCTTTTTTGCATGCTCTATTTCTGTTTTGTGTCTTTGATTGTAAAAAAATGTAAGAGGAATAACCTCGAAGCCTTTATCTATTGCAATCTTCAGCACAGTGGCGGAATCGAGTCCCCCGCTAAAAAGAACGACGGCTCTTTTATTGTTCATATTGTTTGCATTTTTTAGCTTATCCATTTACCTATTATAATATATATTGTCGTAATTTGGGATATATTTTTAATTCCGCGCCGCTTTCGAAGCCGCGGATTGTAATAAAAATTTAACATAACTGTAATAAAACTGTAACATTGAAATGATACAATAATAAAAACAAAGATTTTTTTAATGAAAATCCTAAACGGATATGTTACAATCGGACAAAATTTGATAAAGGAATATTAACTTAAAGAAAAAAGGGAGGTTTTTTATCTCGATGTTTAATCTAAAATATAAAGACGACCTGTATAAGTTTATACTTTCGATTTTTGTGTTATCCGTTATTTCGGTTTTTTTAATAGCGGTTATCGTTATACTTTTTTATAGCTACCCCGCAATTATCAGGTACGGCTTTCCATTTTTATGGGTTAAGGGGTGGGATCCTCGAACAGAGGTTTTTGGCGCGCTTACCTTTCTTGCCGGAACTTTTATGGTAACATTTCTTGCTTTATTGTTTGCCATACCTTTTAGTTTCGGCATAGGTATATTTCTTCAGGAATACTGCCCGTTATTTTTA
>JAJYQZ010000004.1 GCA_021794335.1 bacterium | reverse complement strand
TTCTATTTTATATTTTATAGTACTTTCAGCCGTAATATTATTCGCCGCCGTGTTTATTTTAAAATTTTATGAATATTAACTTATGCAAAATTAAAGTTAATATTTTAGAACATAAGCGAATAGCTTAGCATTATTCCCTGAGACGGGCTTTCGTTTGTAAAACCTTTTATATAAGTGACGCCTATCGTATTGTTTTTTACTACCGTATAAGTTGCGGATAGATTTCCGGTCACGGTATCGTGCGTTCCCGATATAATTGCCTGAGACCATGCTCCCGATACGGCAACCGACAAGTTATTTGTGATTAATTTACCTGCGCCGGCGTATGCCGAAAATGGGTTGGTAATGCTGGTAACGCCCGAGGGCTTGCCTAAAACGGTATAACCGCCGTTTACAAAGTAAAAATAAGATTTTATCAACTGCGTAACACCCAAATTAAAACCGTAATTTGCTTTTCCCGTCCCTAAACCGTTAGATTCGCTGGCCGTGGGCAGGTCAACAAAAACCGTTGCCGTTAAAGTCGGAAGGGAAGGCTTTATTGCCTGATTTGTAATATTATAATTTCCCGTCAAAACTATGTCCCCTAAACCGCTTTCGGTGGTAGAAGTAGATGCGCCAGCTTTTTGAACGGGTATATTGTTGATTAACACCGTCGATGTTTGCTTATGAACCTGCATATACGGTATTGTAGCTTGAAAATTAAAGGTTTTATTCGGGTAATAATTTATATTAAGAGGGATATAAATTAAGGATGTGGTATAATTGGTGCCGTATTTACCCCATGTTTCGTTGTAGCCTGTTCCGACCTGCAAACTTGGAGCGCCAAACGATTTCGATATATTTGCATTTATGGAAATTATTAAAAAAACAAGAACAAAAAAACCGGCATAACAACCCTTCATTTTTCTTACCATGCTTAATTATCCTCCATTTTTATTTTACAAAAAAAATGCAAGCTAAATTACAATTATATTTTGATATTTTTATACTTAGCTTGCATTTATATCGTTTATATAAAAATTTAATTAATTACCTGCCCATCATCTGCTGCTGGATATTATTGGTTTGTTGAATTTGCTGCTGTGTATTGGTCATTTGCTGCATCTGCTGCTGTGTATTGGTCATTTGCTGCATCTGCCGCTGTGTATTGGTCATTTGCTGCATCTGCCGCTGAGTATTATTTACCTGATTTATCTGTCTTTGCGTGTTGTTTACCTCGTTCATCCGGTTTTGCAATGTATGTGTTTTATAAACATTGCCCTTTTCGTTAGTCATATAATTTTCTAATTTTAAATTATGGGTCGCGGCAGAGGTGTTGACGGCAAGATACAGAGTATGGCTGACTGTAACGCCCGTTGCGGTTCTGTAAACCTCTTTTACCACCTTCAGGTTGCACACTTTGTTTATTTCTTCGGTGACATTTTTGACATTTACATCATTGCCGTTAAGCCGATAAACGGCATTATTATTTTCGGCATATACATTTATTAAATGCTCTACAGCCGTTTTATTAAGCGCGTTATCGGCAATTAATTTCAAAAAAACGGCATCGCCGAACCCGCCTTTTTTCATGTAAGGTTTTAACCCTGCATTGTTAACCCCGATGCTGTTTTCCACATCCGTAACGGCTTTTTGGTTATTGCCGACTTTGTTCAGAATTTTAATGTACGCTTTAATAAGGTTTCCGTTGTTTTCCACCGTCGTTTTATGGGTGATTTGGGCATTTGCTCCGTAAGACATTCCGGCAGAAAGAAATGCGAATACGGCTGCGCTCACTCCTAAGGAAATAAAACCGATTAAAAAAAATTTTAAAAATCCGATAGTTTTCATAATTGACTCCTCATAGCTTTGTTTGCTATCAATTAATTAAATTTTAATTTCTTAAAAAGATTGTTTTTATCGTTATTATTATTTTTGATTATATCATAATATTTTAATTTGTTAATATCAAGCAGATTTTTTTTATGCTAAAATTCTCCTATTGCCTTCCCGCGAGTCGTAAAAATTATGGTATAATTAATATTAATCTTGCAAAATAGTACTTTATAAGTAAACATGAAATTAGAAAATGGCGCTAAACACAATGATTTTTAAAAAAATAACGCCGATATACCTTATAGAAGGCTTATTTTTAATTGTCGTCGTCCTAATTGCCGCTATTTTGTTCTTCACGGGTCTGATTCCTATAAAAAATATTACCGCTTTTAATTCAAATCTTTTATCAAAAACAACGGAACTAAATAAAGATATAAGGCATATTAAAAGAGGGACGGATAAAGTTATATATTACGGCGCCCTAAAACCCTCGCCGTCCCAAAAAATACACTTTAAACAGGCTTTAAACAGCTTAGAACAGAGTTTGAAAAGAACCGATAAACAGTATAAAGAACTTGATGTATTTATTAAAAAAAATAGCGCATTTTTAAAATATGACAGCCAAATTACGGTATATTTTAACAAATCATACTTTAAGTGGAAAAATATCAGCAGGCCTATACTTAAAATAATTGTAAGACATCCCAAATATATATCGTCCAGAATAGCGTACAAGCTTTTTCTAAAACATACCCTTTATCTTTCCCATTTACCTATCGCAAATATTATTAAATATGCCAAGCTATACTTAGGCAGGCTTTTTAACATAGCTATTTATACGACGATAGCGGGCGTTATTATTATATTGTTTCTCGGAATTTTATTTTTTCATTACATAACGCGGGAAAAGACTTTGGAGGAAGAAGTAAAATATGTTTCGCTTTACGACCCGATAACCAAACTTCCCAACAGGAGTTTTTTTATTTCCATTATAAATGATTATCTTGTCAGGGCGGAATACAGAGGTCTGAAGGCATCCCTCGTAATAGTCGATTTTTATAGATTATCCTATATTAATAATGCTTACGGATATAGCGTCGGGGACAGGCTTCTGCAAAGTTTTTCTAAAAGATTGAGCGGTATCGCGAGAGGCGGTGATATAATCGCAAGGGTGGGAGAAGATGAGTTTGGAATATTATTTTCCGATTTAAAAAATAAGGAAGATATTTTACAGATAATCGATAAAATAAAAGAAGAGTTTAAAACCCCTTTATATTTAGACGAAATTAGTCCGGCTGAAGGCGGAAACGAACGGAAATCGTTTAATGTTTCTTTTACCATGGGTATATCTACATTTCCCGACGATGGAAGAAATGCGGGGGATCTTTTAAAATCGGCGGACATTGCTCTTTCAAGCGCAAAAGAGCAGGGAGAAGGGGAATATGAATTTTTTAAAGCATCGATGAACACGAAGGCATCCGAGTTTTTATTAATGAAAAATAGCATAATAAACGCATTTAAAAATGAAGAGTTTTTAATTTATTATCAGCCCTATTTTGACATAAAGACCGGCAAAATAAGCGGTATGGAGGCTTTGGCTAGATGGAACAGTCCGGATGCCGGTTTTATACCGCCGGTTAAGTTTATCCCGCTTCTCGAGAAGATGGGACTTATACGGCGGTTTGAAGAATTTCTAATAGACAAGATTTGCGGAAATTTAAACGAATGGAAAGAAAAAGGGTTTAACATTGTGCCTGTTTCCATGAATGTATCGCCTGTCAGTTTTAAAAAGGAAGGCCTGATAGGCATGGTTGTTTCCGCGTTGGACAAATACGGAATTGGTCTGTCCATGCTTAATATCGAAATAACGGAAGGCCTGTTTATACAAAATTTCACTTATGCTCTTAAAATATTAAATGCTTTTAAAGAAAAAGGGATTAAGATTTTACTGGACGATTTCGGCACGGGCTATTCTTCCTTATCTTATATTAAAAATATACCGGCGGATTTTATCAAGATAGATATTTCATTTATAAGAAGCATGATAGAAAATTCCAAGGATTTGGCAATAGTTAATGCCATCGTGGTTCTTGCTTCTAAATTGGGCATGAAAACTATCGGCGAAGGAGTGGAAACCGAAGAGCAGTTGGAAATACTGAAATCTTTCGGATGCGATTTAGCTCAAGGATATTTATTTTCAAAACCGGTTCCTGAAGACGAACTTTTACGGTTTTTAAAAGAGCCGTAAAAATCTTCGGTTTTATTTATATGGTTTTATATACGGGAACGGTTTAATACCAGTAACATTAAACTGGCTCCCCGAGACGGATTCGAACCGCCGACCCAGTGGTTAACAGCCACTTGCTCTGCCAGCTGAGCTATCGGGGAATTGAAGGCATAATGTCATTGTTATTGCCGGTTACAGCGCGATAAGTGCCGATTATCTGTAATGATTATTTTAGTATTTAGTATAATGAAAGTCAAACCAGATGTCAATCTTTAATTTTGCATGTCAACCCAAAATAGAAATTTATTTTCTGGATTCCCGCTGAAGCGGGTTGGGACGATAATGGAATTTAAACTTTAACCCAACGGGTGTCATTCCCGCGAAAGCGGGAATCCAGTATTTACATATAAAAGAAACATCTAAATATTTTCTATTGCAAAATTAAAGTCAATGACTTTTTAAGACATGTCGAGGCAATTTAGGGATGTTCTTAAGAAATTGCCTCAAAGAGCAAAAAAGGGACATAAAAAAACCTGCCGGAAGTAGTTTTTAACCGGCAGGTTAGGAGGACATTCCATTGAGGAGTTAAGGTGACAACATAAAACCTCATTTGGTTTAATTATATAACATAAAATTAAATAAATCAAATTTTTTAAAAAAATTTTATATATCTATCCTTTTGTGTTTATCGACCCGAAAAAATGTCGATAATATTTTTTATAAAAATAGGCGTATAGTTATAATCCGCAAGATAAAAATCTGCCAAAGAATGCTTTTTGCCTATAACGCAGTTTATAAGGTTAATATTAAAGATATTTTTTTCCAGATTAAAGGAATAGTCCTGCGAAAACATCGTCTCGTCCGTAATATCGTCGCCGATATTTACTCTTAAAATATTAATTTTTTTAATCGAAGCCTGCGAAAATGCGATGCTTTTCCGCGGCGCAAGCCCATTCCCGTTATTTGAAACTATGCAGGCTTTCGAGATTTCTTTAACTAAATATCCGCAGGCGGAACCCTTATTCCAATCAATCTTTGGCCTTATTTCCAGTATCTTTTTCCCTCTCGTTATATGCAAATATTTTTTAAATTCAGGATTTTCGGCTATTATATCTTTAACGCTTTGCTTGAGAAACTTTGCCTCGCTGTTGTTTAAAAGCCTGTAATGCATACTTATGGAAAATTTCTTGTTTTCGATTATCAAACTGCTTATATCGATATTTTTAACTAAGCTTAAAGCCTCCATTAATAAAGGAATGTAGTTACCTGCGTTTTCTACTAGAAAATTTAATTTAAAATCTTCGTAATAGCTTTTAATTTCAAATCCATGATTTCCCGAATAAATTATATTCCTTTTTATATTAACCCTCTGCTCTATATCGGCTAATTCCCT
>JAJYQZ010000351.1 GCA_021794335.1 bacterium | reverse complement strand
AATTCACATGAATAGCGCCGGGTATCTTTACAAAAGATTCCGTGGTAATGAACTTTGTGTGAAAACACTCCGCTATCATAGCCAAAGACGGCCATATACACTGCATATCCACAACCATAGCATCAACGGCTCCCGTGATTAAAACTAGTTCCGTCTGAAGATTATGGGCAGCCATCGGAACGCCGTGTCTCATAGTAAGTTCGTTGCCGGTACAGCAGACGCCGACCACATTTATACCCAGCGACCCCCGTTTTTTTGCCTCCTCTTCCAGTTTTTTAGTCCATTCGAGTATCTTTTCAGAAAGCACGGGATTATGTCCGTGTATTGCGATATTCACCTTGTCTTTTTCAAGGACGCCTATATTCGCCTCAATTTTGCTAATTTGAGGCGTCCCAAATAAAATATCATGAAAATCCGTCGCCATATGGAGTCCCGCATAACCGTCCACAAGACCCATCTTTAAACAAGCTAAGAGTAAATTTATAGGATCGGCATCGTTGCCCATGGATGTCCTGTGCATCGCCTCCTCAATTTCGTTATGGGCGTTAGAAATCAAAATCCCTTTATTTTTCCACATCTCGAATTCCCTTTTAGGCGCTCTAAGTTTAAGCCAGTTCATAGGTTCCCCATCTTGCCTGCTTAAATCGTCCATCGCCTTAGAAGCTACTTCCCTTGCCACATCCATATCCGATTTCCCGTTAGTTTTAATCCCCAATCCCGAAGCAACTTCCAACAATTTGGCCTTGTCGGTAATTTTGTAGCCCGGGGCCTTCCCTTCCAGCATTTTTTGAAAAGCGATTACTACATGTCTTGCGTGTCCCACATGGGACGCCGCACCTCCGACCTCCTCCCTTAAAAGATTTCTACATACAATCGTATCGGCAGTTGCCCCGCACACGCCCTTTGCAGCGCCATTTCCAAAAGGGTCTATCCTGCATGGACCCATATAACACATTCTGCAGCATGAGCCAAGCTGCCCAAAACCGCACTGCGGCTGCTGGTCCTCCAACCTGTCGATACCTGTCTCTATACCAAGCTCCTCTGCCCTGTCTATTAATGATTGCGTAACTTTATCAAATATCTTCATTGGCATTTTAATTACCCCCGTTTTAAATATTTCCTAAATTTCTTAACATTTCCATGGGCGTTATTTTTCTTTCTTCATTAATTGTAACAGCCCTGGCAACTCTTTCCGCAGATAATATCCTTTGAGTTTTAAAAAGTTCTTCCGTTTCTCCAAAGGTAAGAGCATGGGTGGGACATGCTTCAACGCACGCAGGCTTTCTACCGTCTTTTAGCCTGTCAAGGCAAAAATCGCACTTTCTGGCCACCTTCATTGCATAATCCGCGGTAATTGCGCCAAAAGGACAAACCATGGCACACATCCAACATCCCATACATTTATCTAAGTTAACATCGACCCTGCCAAACTCTTGGTCTCTTTGCATAGCTCCTGTAGGACAAGCTGCCATGCATGCGGCATCGGCGCAATGCATACACTTAACGGGATAAGAAAAAGAAAAAGCCTTCTCGACATGAACTCTTTTTATCGGCGCCGGAGTTTCAAAAATAGCCGAAAATAGATCTTTGGACGAGGAATGTTGAATTGCGCAGGCAATCTCACAGGATTTGCAGGCGGTGCACTTTTCGATATCAATGAAAATCTCTTTCATTATAAATCACCTCCTTTTTAAGGAGATTAATTTATTTCTTAACTTCTGTAAAGAAATTTTTGATAAACGGCTTGAAAGGTTTGATAAACGGCTTGAAATTAAGCAATATCCAGTAAATTTTTAAGTTCGCGTATCTTCCTGCGGCATACCGGAACGGCAGGTACCGTCGTTTTGTCAAAGACAATCTTATTGTGCCCTTGCTTATCCTGCTCTATGCTGTTTATGAGATTTATATTAACTACAAAACACCTGTGAACGCGAAAAAATTCGGGGCCCGTATATCGTTTAAGTATATTTTTTAAGGTGGAATGAAGATAATACCGGCGGTTTTCCGTGAAAACTTTGCAATAATTTCCATCCGATTGGATAAAGTACACGGATTTAATGTCCAAAAACTGGATTGAACCTTCGCTGATTACCGGAAACTTCTTTAATTCCACCATGCCGGTATGAGGATTTGTTTCAGCCTTAATTTGTTCGGTTATATCCAGAAATGTCATAACATATAATCGATTTGATGAGGAAAGTTCCTTTATATCGATAGCGCAAACATTAACATTAACCATTAATACCTTGTTTAATACATCGATAACCATGGTAGCGGGAGGATTGAGATGAGGACTCAGGGATTCTTCCAAAAGGCTTTTTATTTTAAGATGACTTTTGCGGGGATGATATTTAAAAACACTTTCGCCGAATTCCCTCACGGCAGGACCCAAAACCTGCTTTGCAAATTCATTCATGCCGACAACCTTAAAATCGGATGAAAGAAAAACCAATCCCACATTCAGAAAATCTTCTGAAACTTGCATATTTCAAGTACAAAACTTAAATATATTAAAAAATACGAAAGGGTCTAAACTTGCTCCTCCGACCAGCACCCCGTCGATATGCTTTTCGGCGATAAGCTCTTTTATATTCGATTCCGTAACGCTTCCGCCGTATATAATCCTTAGCTCGCCTATCAAAAAATTTGCGTTAACATAATCATAAATAAACCTGTGCATTTCCCCGCCGTCGTCAGGCTTTATGGGAATCCCCGTCCCTATGGCCCACACCGGTTCATAAGCGATTATCAGCGAGGAAACCTTTTCCCCCTTTATCGAATTCAAAGCTATATTTAGCTGATTTTTAACAAAATTTTTATGTTCGTTTTTATTTCTGATTTCTAAATTTTCCCCGACGCATAATATCGGGGTTATTGCCTCATTATTATAATTATAAACCGCTCTTATTTTTTTAGCTGTCAGTTCATCGCTTTCGTTAAAAATATTGCGTCTTTCCGAATGTCCGATTATAGCATAAACGCAGCCGCAGTTCTTAATCATATCCAAAGAAATTTCGCCGGTATATGCTCCGTTTTTTTCATAATAAATATTTTGGGAAGAAAGTTTTATAAAACCGCCCAACGGCTTAATTATTCTATAAGTTTCGCAAAGCGCGGTAAAAGGCGGGGCAAAAACTATTTCCGCATCGTCAAAAGAACCTTTGTTTTTTAATTCATTTATATTTCTCGCAAAGATATCGAAATAGCTTTCTATATCTTTATTTGTTTTATTCATTTTAAAATTTGCCGCAATTATTTTTTTCTTCATGGAATCCCCCGCAACGGCTCATAAGTGAACTAAAACATCATGGCATCTGTCGCAAACATCGTTATAATCGGTATATTTCCCCACGCTTGTATCATATTTCCAGCAGCGCGCGCACTTTTCTCCTTCGGCTTTTTCCACAATAGCTTCGGTGATATTAATATCCGTCATATTATTCCGTTCTATTGCGACTCCCGAAACTATAAACAAATCTTTCAGGTCTTCGACTTTAACCATGTTCAGCAAGTCGTAATCCTCGTTATTTGCCTTTAAAATAACCCTCGCTTCCAGCGAACTCCCGATAAACTTTTTATCCCTTGCCTTTTCGAGGCTTGATAACACAACATCCCTTATCTCGATTAATTTATCGAATTTTTCCGCAATCTCAAAATTTACATAAGATTCGACAGGTTCGTCAAGCTGTTCGAGGAAAATATTGTCAAGTTTTCCTGATTTCCTGAAATATCCCCATGCTTCGGACGCGCTAAAAGGCATTATGGGCGCCAGAAATTTGATGAAAATATTTAACGAAAAGTGCAAGACCGATTGAACCGCTCTTCTTTTAACGGAATTTTTGGCATCCGTATAAAGTATATCTTTAACGATATCAAGATAAAAAGAAGAAAACTCTATAATAAATTTATATGTATTTTGATAAACTAAATGAAAATCGTAGTTTGAATAGTGTCTGATAAGATTTTGGGATAAAAGGACTAACCTGTGAAGGGCATATTTGTCGATATCCGCCATATTTTCATATTTAACGGCATCCCGCCCGTCGCCTGCATCGTTTAAATTTCCGAGCATAAACCGCAATGTATTTCTTATCTTTCTGTATCCTTCCGAAAGCCTCTGGATTATCTCCTGCGATATTCTCATATCGTTTTTATAATCTTCCGATGCCGCCCAAAGCCTCAATATATCGGCGCCGTACTTGTTTATAATCTCGTCCGGACTTATCACATTACCCAGAGACTTCGACATCTTCTTGCCCGAACTGTCAACAACGAAGCCGTGGGTAAGAACCGTTTTGTAAGGCGCGCCGTCGCCCGTTCCGACCCCTATCAAAAGGCTTGAATGGAACCAGCCCCTATGCTGATCGGAACCCTCTAAATATAAGTCGGCGGGAAAAGCAAAAGCATTGCTCTTTAATTCCTTATCGTTTTTTAACACGCAGTAATAGCTAACCCCGCTATCGAACCAGACATCGAGAATATCTTCTTCCTTTTCGAATTCCTTTGAACCGCATTTTTTGCATTTAACCTCTTTTTCGCTTAAGTTTATAAAATAATCCGCCGGTTTATCGAACCATAAATCCGCCCCGTATTTCTCAAACTCGCCTGCTATTTTAAGTGTTAAATCATAATCTATAAACGCCTCGCCGCAATTTTTGCAATAAAATGCCGTTATAGGAACGCCCCATGACCTCTGCCTTGAAACGCACCAATCGGGCCTCGTTTCAAGCATGCCGGAAATTCTGTCTATGCCCCATTTCGGAATCCAGTTAACGGATTCTACCGCCTTAAGGGATTTATCCCTTAAGTTATTAATGCCCATAGAAATGAACCACTGTTTGGTTGACCTTAAAATTACAGGATTTTTACACCTCCAGCAGTGCGGATAAGAATGGTCTATCTTTTCTTCGAGAACCAAAGCCCCGACTTCTTTGAGCTTTTCTATTACATGAGGATTCGATTCGAATACATGCATCCCCGCAAAAGTATCCACATCTTTTAAAAATCTCCCCTCGTTATTAACGGGGGCGTAAGCCGGAAGGTTGTATTTAAGGCCGATAGCGTAATCGTCGTCTCCGTGTCCCGGCGCCGTATGAACAAGCCCCGTTCCCGCATCTTTTTTAACATGCGAACCTAATATTAACAACGAATCTCTATTTATAAACGGATGTGCCGCGATTTTATTTTCTAAATTTTTACCGTTCGTTTTTGTTATAATTCTATAACCTTGATACCCGAATTTTTTCATTAATTCATCCGCAAGGCTTTCTTCGAGGATAAAAATCTCCTTCCCATTGTCAACAAAAGAATATTCAAAGTCGGGATTTAAAGATATTGCAAGATTTGACGGGATAGTCCACGGCGTCGTGGTCCAGATTACCGCAAAAATATCCTTTTCGCCTATTTCGGCATAATTAATAATATCTTCTAAATTAGATTTGA
>JAJYQZ010000318.1 GCA_021794335.1 bacterium | reverse complement strand
ATCGAATCGATAAAAGACGATAAATAATTTTAAATATAATATTATGATTAATAAATTTTTTAAAATTAAATTAGATTCCGATTGTATATTAAAGTCGATTTCCGCTACCGAAGGAGTTCCGGAATCTCTAAGTTTTATACCAGGCTCTTTAATACTTGGTATAACCGCTCAGCATTATAATGAATTCCAAAATTCATTCGATATATTTCATAGCGGAAAAGTGAAATTTGGCAATGCCTTTGTTTATATTGACGGCAAGAAGCCTTGTTTAAAAGCCCCTTTGAGCTGGCATTATCCAAAAGACGAAGAAAAAACTAAAAAAATAGTTGGGGCGCATCTTGTTGAAGGATACGACGAACTGGAAAAACTGTTATGTGATAAACAGCCCAAGCAGATACGGGAAGATTATATAGACATCGAATTTAATACTCTTTATACCCCCGATTATAATTTTCAGCTTAAATCCGCATTCAACGCAAGACTTGGAAGAAGCAAAGATGCTTCTATGTTCGCCTATGAAACTTTAAAAAAGGGAACCGAATATTTTTTTGAAGTGGTTTTCGATTCCTCTATTCCGGAGTCCGATGTTGAAACGGTAGGGAAAATATTAGCCGGCAGACATTTTATAGGAAAGTCTAAAACGGCGCAATTCGGCAGTATAGATATTATGCCTTATGATTTAGAAATTAGCGGCAAATCTTTTAGCTCTATATTCGATGCGGTGTTTTCCGTTTCGGAAAACTCGAATGATGACTTAATATTTTTATATGCCAAAAGCGACCTGGTTTTAAATAACGAATACGGGTTCAATAAAGTAGATTTAGATTCCCCTGTTGTTTTAGGAATAAATTCCGGTAAAATATCTCATAAAAAAACGTATGTCGATTACAGAAAATTTAATATGTTTAACTTTGCCGTTAAACGAAGGATGCCTATGAGGACGGCAATAAACGCGGGCAGCGTCATATGTATCGAAGGGGTAGATAAAACAGAAAAAGAGACGTTAATTTCTAAAAAGGTAATATACGCCGGAAATTATTTAAGCGAAGGGTTTGGAGAAATTTACGTTAGTCCGCCTTTTTTATTTAAAAAGGAATATACAGGGCTGAATAAAGCAAAGGCAGTTTGCAGATATGAATCAGAAGATAAAAACGGAAATAAAATTGTCCGCGAAATTGATAATAACGAGAAAAAAGTTTTAAAATACCTCAATTCAAAAACAAATGAAAAATCCATTGTAAATAAATCTTTAGAACTTGCCGAAAAAATACATAATAATCATAAGGATAAATTTGACAAAATTACGAAAAGCCAGTGGGGAGCCGTTAGGGGCATAGCTAAGCAATACGGTAAAGATAAAAATTTGCTGATTAATAAAATAAACGAATATACCGGACACGGAGTGACGCACGATATATGGGAAAGTAAAAACGCAAGGGAAATTCTAATAAAAACATTGGATGAGCATAAGGACGATTCGTCTTATAATTTTACGATTGCCATAGAATATTTGGCTAAATTGTTTTCATTGGATATAAAAGGAAAAAAATAGAGGAAATTATTAATGGAACATGAATCTTGTATTTATAAAGATAGATTTTTAGGGACTTTTTTAATTGAAGCGGCAACTCCTTTTAAAATATGCTCCGACGATTATTCCGTTATTATAGATAGTCCGGTATTAACGGATATAAACGACTTACCTTTGATTCCGGGCACGTCTCTGGCGGGCGTGTTAAGAAGAACGCTGTCGGATTATTGTAAAAATGATACGGATAAAGAACATAATTCTGTCCGCGATATTTTTGGCTATACCGAAGGCGATAACGGAAAAGGTTCAAGAATAATGTTTTCCCATGCAATAATTGTAGATAAAGACGGCTCACCCGTTGTAGATATACCGGAAAATTTAAACGATTTTTTGAATCTTTTCATTTCAGGCAGTCTTCCCGTGCGGGAAAGAAATGCCGTTAACGGCAAGGGAACAACCATAAAACATTCAAAATTCGATGAGCAGATTGCGCCGAAGGGTTTAAGGTTTGTATTTGAAATAGAATTCAAAGGCAATAGCGGCGACCATAAAGACGCAAAAACTTGGAACGACGTTTTGAACTTCATAAAGTCGGATAATTTTAGACTTGGCGGCGGAACAAGGCATGGGTTTGGGTTGTTTAAATTGATAAACTTAAGAGAAAACATATATAGATTAAACGACCAAAGAGAACTTAACGAATATTTAGACCGCTGTTTCTTATCCGGAGCAAAAGAACTTTTTGACGATTATGAGAATAATTTAAAAAATAATAATGCAATTTTACTTACAGGCGACATTGGAACGATAGAATATAAGTTAAAATTAAAACCGAGAGATTTTTTCATTTTTTCTTCAGGCTATGGTTACGAAGATGCCGGAGCGGACATAACCCCGCTTAAAGAAATTACAATAAGTTATAATAAAGATAAGCCCGATAAAATATATTATGTTTTACCGGCTTCAAGCATAAAGGGGGCTATTTCTCACAGAATCGCGTTTCATTATAATGCGATTAAAAAAATCTTTACAGATAAAATAGATAAAGAAAAAATAGAATTGTCGGTGTCCCCTCAAAATCCCGCCTGTAAACTTTTATTCGGCAGCAAGAAGGAAAAAAAAGGGAAAGAAGAAGATAATTATGCGGGAAAGACGTTTTTCGAGGATATATTTGTCGAAGAAAGTAAGTGCAAGTTAGTTCCTCTTCAGCACGTCAGCATAGACAGGTTTACCGGCAAATCAATAGACGGCGCTTTATTCAGCGAAGAAGTTTTGCGTATTTCCGAAAATGATGAAATAAATATAAGATTTATAGTCAAAAAAGAAGCGTTTGAAAAGGATAGCGATATTAAAGAAGCTCTCAAAAGAACGATATTCGATATAGAAAACGGACTTTTGCCTCTTGGCGGAGGCGTAAACAGAGGGCATGGCGCTTTCCAAAAAGTTTAATTTCAAAATAACGATAAGATAAAAAGATGAAAAAACAGCTCGAAGAATTATGGAAAAATTGTGAAAATTTAAAAGCGACGGGATATTTTCATCCTTCGCACAGGCAAATTAAGAAAGAAGATATTTTTATAAATAAAAATATACCCACTTTAACATCTATACTTGATTCTCCGGAAGCTTTTATTATAGAGGGCTGGATTTTGCTGCAAACGGAAAACAACAACGCGAGGTCTATTTATATTTTTAGAGAGAACGATGAATATCAGATTAAAGAATTCAATATCGACGATTTAAACAAAGAAGAGGATACGGCATTTATTCAGGAATATAAATTTATAGCCGATGATTTAATTAAAAAAAGTACCGGTATCAATTTTATTAAAATGAACAAAGTTTATAAAAAAATAAAAAATGAAGACGGAATTTATAAGATTAAACCTACCCTTTTTTATTTCAACGGGTTCGAGTAATTGTATTTTTAAGGTTTTAATGGGTTTTTGGAGGAAATTAAACTGATATGCATAATAACCATAAGGCTGAGCCGCAACAGAAAAAAGAATTGTCCTCATCTTTCGATATTACCTGTCCATATAATTTCGTCCCGTTAAACGAAAAAGTGATTTTTCCTGAATGGGCAAACAATATCTATCAAGATATACCGTTTTCAGACGGTCTCAGCGGGGAAATCAAATATACTATTACGGCTAAAAGCCCAATATTAATTGGTTCAGGCAAAGGCAAGGAAAATAGAGGCGATAAAAAAAATACAGGGATGAATGATCTCAGGCGGAATGAGGACAACATAGAATCGTATAACAATAAACCCACTGAGGCGCCTTCGTTGAATTTATTCTGCAAAGAACCGGATGGAAATTATTTTATGCCCGGAACTTCTTTGAAAGGCGCTTTCAGAAGCCTGCTTGAGATTCTATCTTTTTCCAAACTTTCTATTTACGACGATTACGCTTATTCATACAGGGATTTGTATAATCTTAAATATAAGAAATCGCTGGAGGCGGATTCGATACACTGCGGCTGGCTTACTATGGGAAGCGAAAAAGAATGGAAAATCGAATATTGCGGAATACCCGGAAGAATAAGCCATGAAGAAATCGATAAGAATTTAGGAACTGATTTTAAAAATGAATTTAGATATTCCGACCCAAATCGTACAATTCCGGAGGATAAAAAACCTGCGAAATATAAATACAAAAGTTTTTTGGAAAAAAGCGGTAAAAATTTTGATTTTAATCTATTGCATTATGGTTTTGATGAAGCGCCTGATAAAGAGCCATTCAAAAAAATGTGGTGTATAAATAAAAACAATTCGGGGAAGCAGGGAACTATAGTTTTTACCGGACAGCCTTCTGCCAGAAAAGATAACGAAGGTCAGAAAAAAACAGGCAAATGGCTGGAATTTGTATTTTTTGACTCAAATGGTGAAATATATACAGTTAACGAAGAACAAATAAAAAATTTTAAATCGGCATATTCCAATAATCAGCCCGACGAGTCAAAAGACTGGAACTATTGGAAATCTTTACAGAAGAAAAATAAAGATTTTAAAATTCCGGTTTTTTTTGTGCCGGATAAAAGCGATAAAAATAACGATGGCAAAATTTTACATTTCGGTTTATCACAATTATATAAATTGCCCTATAAATATAAGATTTCCGACCTTATAAAAGGAGACCATAAAGAAAAAGATAAATTAGATTTTGCGCAGTGTTTATTTGGTTTCACTTCAAATAACGACGATAAAAACGATGAAACCGGATTAAAAGGAAGAATTCAATTCGGACATGCATTTTTATCTAAAGATAGTAGCAATTTGAATATAAACAAAATATTATCTAGCCCTAAAGCTACCTTCTTCCCTTTTTATCTTATTCAACAATATAATAATCAAGAATTATTAACGTATGACGACCAGAAAGCTAAACTCGCGGGTTTTAAAAGGTATCCGGTCCATTTAAACGCTAATATTGAATCTATCTCCGAATCTGTGGAAAATAAAAAACTTTTATCAAGAATGAGACCCTTACCGGAAGGCACGGTTTTTGAAGGAAAAGTTTCGTTTCATAATTTAAAACCTGTAGAATTAGGGGCTTTATTGAGTGCATTGACTATTAACGACGAAGAAGAATGTTTCCATACTTTAGGTGGAGGAAAGCCTTTCGGATTCGGAAAGTCCAAAGTTTATATAGAAAGTTTGAATATAGTAAATTACGATGAGTTAAAATTCAAGAGTGCGGATTATAAAAATTATATTTCCCAATTTAATGAATACGTTAAAGGCAAAATTGGGAAGTCCCTTAAAGAAACTGTTCAGTATAAGGAACTTGTTTCTATGGCTAAAGAATATAGCTACTTAAATATGGATAAATTTTTAAATTATATGAAGTTGGAAGGCTTTGCAAATATTAGAAAAAGTAAAAATTATTTGAAGCCTTACAGTAAATTAGTCGAT
>JAJYQZ010000226.1 GCA_021794335.1 bacterium | reverse complement strand
TCCCCAAGGCAAAGCTCGAGATAGTGTGTTCCGACGAGGTCGCGGGAGATATAATCTCGGCTGTCGAAAAGAGCGCCAAAACGGGCAATATCGGGGATGGGAAGATATTCGTATCGCCGGTAGAAGAGGCTGTAAGGATAAGAACCGGAGAAAAAGGGGAGTCGGCTATTTAGTTTACGGTTGGTTTGCAGGAAAAATAAATTATAAATTTGAAGGAGGAAAAAGGAAAAATTATGAATCTGAATCTGCTTAAATATTTTAAAAATTTTAAAATACCGTTAAGTCCGTTAACATTCGCATGGTCATTAATAGGCGGTTTGTCTTTAGTTTTATTTTCATGGGTAAGCCCTGTTTTTGCCGCCGCTTCCAAGGTTCCGGCATTCAGCGCGGGCAATACCGCGTGGGTTCTGGCTTCAACCGCCCTTGTTTTGATTATGACGCCGGGGCTTGGCTTTTATTACGGCGGTATGGTCAGGAGAAAAAATGTTTTAAATACTATATCGCTTAGTTTTATTACAATTTGCACGGTCAGCGTTATCTGGATTTTATGGGGTTATTCTTTGGCTTTCGGACCTGACGCTTTTGGCGGGATTATCGGAAATTTTAAATATCTCGGTTTATTTGCCATGAAAGAAGTACAGCATTCAAGATACGACGGCACGATTCCTTCGTATATTTATGTCATGTTTCAGCTGATGTTTGCGATAATAACGGTTGCATTGGTAAGCGGTTCGCTCGTCGAAAGAATAAAGTTTTCTTCATGGGTCGTTTTTACGATAGTATGGCTTACTTTGGTTTATGCCCCGATAGCTCAGGCGGTATGGGGGATAGGCGGGATGTTTCAAAAAATGGGCGCCCTCGATTTTGCGGGCGGAACAGTCGTCCATATCGATTCCGGCGTCGCGGGGCTTGCAGGCGCGCTTGTTTTGGGAAAAAGAAAGGGATATATGAAAGAAAACATAGTTCAGCCGAACCAGCTTGGCTATACGATATTGGGCGGAGCGCTTTTATGGTTCGGATGGTTTGGCTTTAATGCCGGAAGCGCACTGGAAGCCAGTCCGCTTGCCACCTCCGCATTTTTGGTAACGAATACCGCCACTGCCGCGGCGGCTTTAGGATGGATGATTGCCGAATGGATAAGAAGCGGAAAACCCACAACCTTGGGCATGGTTTCGGGCGCGGTCGCAGGGCTTGTCGCGATAACTCCCGCATCGGGATTCGTTAATCCGATAGCTTCGATAATAATCGGCTTTGTTGCAGGCGTTATATGTTATTCTATGGTTGTTTATGTCAAACCGAAACTCGGCTACGACGACGCTCTCGACGCGTTTAATGTTCACGCGATAGGCGGGGCATGGGGGGCGCTGGCTACGGGCTTATTTGCGGACCCGCTTATTAACTCTGCGGGAAGAGGGTTATTTTACGGAAATCCGGGTCAGATGTGGGTTCAATTTTTAACCGTCATCACCGTTGCCGCCTATTCATTTACCATGAGCTACATAATATTTAAGGTAATAGACAAGGTTATGGGCTTAAGGGTCGATAAGGAAACCGAGGCAATGGGTCTCGATATTACGCAGCACGACGAAGCGGGATATAACTTCTAAAGTTTTAAATTAAAATTTAGTTCTGGGGTCAGGTCTATATATTTAACAAATTTGTTAAATATATAGACCTGACCTTTTTTTATTTAAAATTGATAAAAATAAATGATATGATTATATAGTTTTGTGGTTTTTTAAAAATCTTTTTAAAAAGGGGGTGAAAAAATGAAAAAGATCGAAGCCATAATTAAACCCTTTAAACTCGACGATGTGAAAGAGGCATTAAACAAAATAGGAGTACATGGAATAACCGTTACTGAGGTTAAAGGGTTTGGAAGACAGAAAGGTCATACGGAGTTGTATAGAGGCGCCGAATACAGAGTTGATTTTGTTCCCAAGGCAAAACTTGAGATTGTATGTTCTGACGAGGTTGCAGGAAATATAATCGAGGTTATAGAAAAAAGCGCAAAGACGGGTAACATCGGGGACGGTAAGATATTTGTATTACAGGTCGAAGAGGCTATAAGGATAAGAACGGGGGAAAAAGGGGAGTCCGCCATTTAGTTTAATTTTGCGATTTTTTATTGGAATATTAATGATTTAAATAATTCCAACGGAGGAGTTATAAAATATGAAAAAATATTTTGAAAATTTCGGATTATGTTTAATAAAATTAAGGACGATGATGTCTTTAATAATAGCGGGACTGTCATTGGTTTTGTTTTCATGGGTAAGTCCTGTATTTGCCGCTGGTTCCAAAGTTCCGGCATTTAGCGCCGGAAATACCGCATGGGTTCTGGCTTCATCCGCTCTTGTTTTGCTCATGACGCCGGCGCTTGGGTTTTTTTACGGGGGAATGGTCAGGAGAAAAAATGTGTTAAATACCCTCTCCCTTAGTTTTATTACTATAGCAACGGTAAGTTTGATATGGATTTTATGGGGATATTCTTTAGCTTTTGGACCGGATGCATTTGGCGGATTAATCGGAAATGTTAAATATCTTGGTTTAGTTAATATGGATGCCAGCCAGCATTCAAGATATGAAAATTCTATTCCTTCTTATGTTTTTGTTATGTTTCAACTGATGTTTGCAATAATAACGGTTGCATTAATAAGCGGAGCGCTTGTGGAAAGAATAAAATTCTCCTCATGGGTTGTATTTACGATAGTCTGGCTTACGGTAGTTTATACCCCGATAGCTCAGTGGGTTTGGGGAATAGGCGGTATTTTTCATAAAATGGGAGTTTTAGATTTTGCAGGTGGAACCGTTGTTCACATCAGTGCAGGATTTGCAGGACTTGCGGGGGCTCTTGTTCTTGGAAAAAGAAAAGGGTATATGAAAGAAAACATCGTTCAACCGAACCAGTTAGGTTATACAATACTCGGAGCGGGTCTTTTGTGGTTCGGATGGTTTGGTTTTAATGCAGGAAGCGCATTAGCGGCAAATTCAATAGCGGCATCGGCATTTATTGCAACTAATACGGCTGCCGCTTCGGCAGCATTAAGCTGGATGATTGCCGAATGGGTTCGTAACGGAAAACCCACAAGTTTAGGCATTGTTTCAGGCGCTGTTACAGGTCTTGCCGCTGTCACTCCGGCTTCAGGTTATGTTACACCAGGTGCGGCAATAATAATAGGTCTTGTTGCCGGAATAATATGCTTTTCGATGGTTATTTCCATAAAGCCTAAATTGAATTATGATGATGCATTGGATGTTTTTAGCGTACATGGGGTTGGAAGTATGTGGGGGGTGTTTGCAACGGGTCTTTTTGCCGACCCGCTTATAAACTCTGCAGGAAGAGGCTTGTTTTACGGCAATCCGGGGCAGGTATGGGTTCAGGTAATTACAATTATAGCCGTGGCGGCATACTCCTTTATAATGAGTTTTATAATATTTAAAATAATTGATATGATTATCGGTCTTAGGGTTAACAAAGAAGCGGAAACTATGGGTCTTGATATAACCCAGCATGAAGAGACGGGATACAATTTTTAAAAAATTAAAATAATCGTTCCCCCTCCTTTTAAAAAGAAAGAGGGGGATACTTTCCTTTTTTATGAGCATAAACAATTTAATTATTAATAATTTAAACCACTCTTTAATCTTATTCGACGAAAACCTTACCTTAAAGTTTTTAAATTTGCCGGCTCAGGAACTTACGGGATATTCCGATAGATTTATAAACAATATAGGACTGAACGATTTTTTTTATAATAACAGGTATATAGACGAGCATGTCTCCGAGGTTATAGAAACAGGAGAGGGTTTTATCGATTTTGAATATAAGTTTGAAAATAAGAACCGCAGCAGGCGCACGGTTATTTTAGAAATATCTAAAATTGCGGACGAAGATAAGTTTTATGTTATCGTTTCCTTGAAAGATATAACAAGATTTAAGGAAATGGACAATAACATCAAAAACGAAGAAAGGCTTAACGATTTATCGAGATTCATAGCGGAGATGTCGCATGAGATAAGAAATCCGCTTGGCGGCGTCAAGGCCGCCGCTTCTTACCTGAAAAGAAAATTTGACTCGGCATCGTTTGATTTGCCGGCGAACATCAAGGATTTAAATAATTTTTTGGAAATAATAATAAAAGAAGTCGGCAGAATAAACAACCTTATCGAAGACCTCCTGTCTTTATCGAAAAAACATAAGACAAGGAGCGAAAAGGTTAATATCAATAAGGTTGTCAATGAAATAATACTGCTGGAACAGGAAGCATTGGCAAATAAAAATGTGGAAATCATTAAAGAATTCGACCCGAGCCTTCCAAAAATTTATGCGTCCGAAAATGCTTTAAAGCAGGTTTTTTTGAATACTTTAAAAAACGGAATAGAGGCGGTAAAACCGGAAGCTAAGGGTATAATAAAAATTATTACAAAGCTGGATTACACGAGAAACAGTCCAAAATTCTTAAAAATAGAATTTACCGATAACGGCTGCGGGATAAGTAAAAAGGATATTAAAAATCTATTCGTTCCGTTTTTTACGACAAAGGAAAAGGGGAGCGGACTCGGCCTTGCTATCAGTCAAAAGATAATTTACGAACATAACGGGTTTATTAATATAGACTCCGTTAAAAATCACGGAACGACCGTAACCGTCTATCTTCCGATAGAGAAAAGAAAATCTTAGTTAAACCCAAATCCCGATTTAGAAAATAAATTCCCTCAAAGTCATTCCTGCGAAAGCAGGAATCCAGAAAATAAATTTCTAAATCGGGATTTGGGTTAAAACAGCTTCGGCAAAAAAGCGGGCAGATTTATGATGTTATAATATTCAAGAGTATAAGCGCCTGCCGCTATTAACAGCAGAATTAATATTAGCAGCATTACTATTTTAACGGGTTTTATTTTTTTATTGCCCGCCGTATTTTTAGGTTTTTCATTTTTATTGCTTTCGTTTTCTTTATTTTCCTGATTTAGCGAGCCGTCTATTTCTTGTATAACCTGTTTCATAAAGTCGCTGACCTCGATGATGTCTTTATCCTCGAGGTATTTTTCCGCTGCAGGCGCAGGTTCATTTTCGGACTGAGAGACCTTTTCATGTTTATGTTCCTGTTCCGGCTCGTCTTTAATTGCCCCCTTTTCTCTATCTATAACAAAAACATTCGCGCATGACCTGCATCTTACCTTTACATTACCTTCGGGCATTAAAGATTCATCGACATCATACGATGTTCCGCAATAAGGGCAATAAATACTCATCATAATTATACACCTTTACCTTTTTAATAAATTTGGAGATATATTAATATTATTGAAAATTTTTATATTATAAGCAATAATAATATAATTATGAACGCAAATCAACAATTAAATTTAAAAGATATTCTTTTAAAAGCGCTAAAAAGCAAACTCAATTTTTCCGACTACATTGCCTTAATGTTATATGAAAATTGGGGAACTATTTGCGGCGCCGAAATAGG
>JAJYQZ010000275.1 GCA_021794335.1 bacterium | reverse complement strand
CACGGTTCTCTGGGGGAAAAGGCTTTAAGATATATTATACCTTCTTTCGAGGAATTTCCTTATACCATAAGGGTTGTGTCAGAGATACTCGAATCTAACGGTTCTTCTTCTCAGGCTACGATTTGCGGAGGAACTTTAGCTTTAATGGATGCGGGTGTTCCGATAAAGGCTCCCGTTGCAGGGATTGCCATGGGGCTTATAAAAGAAGGAGATAAGGTTGCGATTCTTTCCGATATTTTGGGAGACGAAGACCATCTTGGAGATATGGATTTTAAAGTGGCAGGCACCGAAAACGGGGTTACGGCGCTTCAAATGGATATTAAAATTTCGGGTGTTACGAAAGAGATTTTAAGGCATGCGCTTTTACAGGCCAAAGAAGGCCGTTTACATATACTGAATATTATGCTAAAGACAATCTCCGCACCAAAAAAAGAGCTGGCGCAAAATGCTCCCAGAATTGTTACGATAATGGTTAAACCTGAGAAGGTAAGGGAAGTCATCGGCCAGGGCGGAAAGGTTATTAAAGGAATAATCGAAAAAACCGGCGCGCGAGTTGATATCGAAGATTCTGGAAAGGTTACTATTTCTTCGTCAAACAGGGATGCGCTGGATCTTGCGATAGGAATGGTTAACGATATAGTGCAGGAGGCAGAGATTGGCAAAATTTATTATGGCAAGGTTAGAAAGATAATGGATTTTGGAGCTTTTGTAGAGATATTTCCCGGAACGGACGGGCTTGTTCATATCTCTCAAATAGATATCAAGAGAGTCGAAAAGGTGACGGATGTTCTAAGAGAGGGGGAAGAAATAAAAGTAAAGGTTATCGATATAGATAAAGCAGGAAAAATAAAACTTTCCAGAAAAGAAACTTTATGAAAAACTTCCAAAGAGAAGAATTAAAATCGGGCATTACGCTGATAACCGAAAAAAAATCGTATTTTAATTCCGTCAGCATAGGATTGTGGGTTAAAACGGGCAGCGCTTATGAGCCTGCAAATTTAAACGGAATATCGCATTTTATAGAACACCTGCTTTTTAAGGGAACTAAAACCAGAACATATAAAGATATAAATAAAGAAATAGACTTGATGGGCGGGGCTTTAAACGCCTTTACCGGAACCGAGCTCACCTGTTTATATACCCGCGTTCTTTCGGAAAACTATGATAATGCAATTAATCTTTTAATAGACCTCATGTTTAATTCATTATTTCTGCCTGATGAAGTAAAAAAAGAGAAAGATGTAATTTTACAAGAAATTTCAGGCGTTCAAGACGACCCTTTCGATTATTCCATGGAACTTTTCCATAAAAATTTTTACGGAAATTCCTCGCTTGCTTATCCGATACTTGGAACCGCAGGGACCGTCGGCGATTTTGACAGGGGGAAAATACTGGATTATTTTTATTTACATTATGCCCCGCAAAATATAGTTATATCGGTTGCCGGTAATTTTGATCATGAAAAAATTGCAATGTCCATAGATAATTATATGGATAAGGTTTCGGGAAGTTTTGCAAAAATGGCCCCCCCCGAAAAACCCGATACGAACAAGAATTACGGTGAATTTTTTCAGGAAAAGGAACTAGAGCAGGCGCATTTTATTATCGGTCTCGACGGAATAAAAAAAACGGATAAAGATTATTATACTTTAGAGGTTTTAAATACCCTGTTAGGCGGTTCCGTCAGTTCGAGGCTGTTTCAAGAGGTGAGGGAAAATAAAGGGCTTGCCTACTCTATTTATTCAAATGCCGCTTTTCATAAATTCGATGGATATGTATATATATATGCCGGTGTTTCTCCAAAAAAATTTGAACTTTCTAAAAAACTGATTTTTAATATAATAGATAGTTTGGTGCAGGATACTACCTCCGACGAAGAAATTTTGAATGCAAAAAGGCATATTTCCGACAGCTTTTTATTGGGAATGGAATCGACAAGCTATATAATGAATAATAATGCGATAAATGAAATTTATAATAATGGATACATTTCTAAAGCACAGATTTTAAAAAAGATAGATTCTGTGGATAGGCAGGCTATAAAAAGAATTTCAAAACAGCTATTTTCCGCCAAAGCGAACAGGAATATTTCTGTTCTCGGCAGGGTTGGATAATTTATGGAAACCGATATTTATTACCCCAAAACTTACGATATTATCTATAGGTCAGGCTACGTTATCGGCTTTTTAGGTATTCTTTTGTTTGCTTTGTCGTATCTTTTTTCTAATTGGCAGGGTTTTGCTTTCGGCATTTCGGTTTTTTATCTCGGTTCTTTAATATCGGGAATATTTCTTTTGGTATGGAAAAAAGAGGTAAAAATATTTATATTGTCTTGCATTATTTTGGGGATTATTTTTGGCACGGGTTTTTTGCTTTTTAGAAATCCCGAGATTTTAATTATATCGATGGGATTTGTTCTTGCCGGATTAGCGGGTCTTTACGGTAAAGAGGCCCATTGCTTCCATTTTATAGAGGGATGGATTTTAATGTGGTCATTTCCATTCCTGATTTTTGCAAATTTATTGCTCTATGGTCTAAAATTGCAAAATAACGACTCCGTCCATATAATCTTTTCCATAATTTACCTTGTTATAATGCTTTTAGCCCTATCTTTTTTAATAAAGAAATTACGGCAGCCGCTGATGCAGTTTTGTCAAAATCAAGATTAAAATATTTTTTTTGTTGAATTATGACTTTAAAGTCATTATAATTAATAGATATGGCAGAAAATATAGATAAATACGAATTAATTTTATTATCCTCAAGGAAGCTGATAGAAGAAATAGGGTTTTCGGCTTTGACGATGGACAAGGTCGCGCAAAAGGCGGGCATTGCCAAGGGAACGGTCTATCTTTACTTTAAAGATAAAAATGAACTTTTGGAAAAAGTGCTGGAGCAGGGATTTGAAAGGATGTTTGAAAGGATTAAGTCCAAAGTCAACACGCAAAAAGGTCATGTAGAAAAATTGAGGGTTCTAATTGCCGAGAATATTAACCATATTTATGAAAACAGGTATTTTTTTAAAACCATCTTTTTGGATGAGGTTAATGTTGTTTTTTTGAAAAAAAAATCTCAGGAGTCCTTTAATTTAAGAAGGAAGAGATATACGGATTTTATCGGCGAAATTATTAAATCGGGAACCAGCTCGGGTGAGTTCAGACATGATTTAAATCCGACTAAGGTCGGATATATGCTTGTTTCACTAATTAAAACAAACGCGATATATAATTTTCTCAATAATAAGCCTGAATTCACCGAAGAAATGATTAAAAGCGATTCGGAAGAGATATTTAATTTTTTAATCTATGGAATAAGTAAGCATTAATATATATTTGGAGGACGGGATGCAAACCAAACAAACCGGTAAAAATAAATTTTTTAAATTTAAAATTTCAGGTAGTATAAAAATATTACTGCCTATTCTGGTAATACTTGTTCTGGTTTCCGCTCTATCGCTTACCGCTTGCGGGAAAAAGAAGGTTTCCGCAAAAGCGGCGCTTCCAGTAACGATTAGTAAAGTCAAGATTTTAAGTACAAAGATTTATTTAAAAGAGCCGGGTTATTTTTTGCCGTACAAGACTGCAAATATTGCTTCAAGGTCGGCCGGACAGATTGTTAAGATAATTGCCAGGGATGGAAATTTTGTAAAAGCGGGACAGGCGCTCGCAATAATCGATAGAAAAAAGGCATATTTTACAATGAAATCTCAGGAAAGTGCCGTGAAGCAGGCTAAAGCGGCACTTTTTTTAGCAGAATCAACGTTTAAAATGGATACGATATTATACAAAAAACAGCTTCTGACCGCTTTAGATTACGATACCGCGGTTTCTAACTATAAAAAGGCTTTGGCTGCTTACAATGCAGGGGTATCGCTTTTAAGCTTGGACAGGAAAGATTACAGGGACACGCTTATAGTTTCTTTAATTAGCGGCATTGTTTATAAAAGATATATTAACCTCGGCGACTATGTTCCCGTAAATAAATTGTCCTATCAAGTCGTCGCCTTGAAGCCTTTAGAACTGGAGTTTTATGTCCCTCAAAGCAAAGTCCCTCTTATTAAAAATTTCGAGACCTGTTTTGCGGTCGTTAAGGGCTATCCTAAAAAGATTTTTTCCGGGAAGATTTATTTCATAAGTCCGTCATTAAATTCTCAAACCCGCATGGTCAGGGTTAAAGCTTTATTTCAAAATAGTAGAAACCTTATTAGGCCGCAATATTTTGCGGATGTCAAACTTCCCGTGGGATTCGTCAGGGACGGCCTTTTTGTACCCCAAGCCGCAGTTAGAACAGGTCTAAAAGGCGATTATTTGTTTGTTTATAAAAATAATGGCATCGTAAAACAAAAAAGGGTTGTTGCAGGAGTGACAAAAGGCGATTATTTGCAAATTATAAAAGGTGTGAGCAAGGGCGAACTTGTTGTAGTCAAAGGTTCTAATTTAGTCCATGATAACGAAAAAGTAACCATAGCAATGTGAGGGATTTATGAAAATATCCGATATTTCCATCAAACGCCCTGTTTTTGCGGTAATGATGGTTAGTGTTTTTGTTGTTCTGGGTATATTCGGGTATTTTACCCTTGCCGTAAATCTTTATCCAAACATCCAGTTTCCGATAATTACTATCACAACCACTCTTCCCGGCGCAAGCCCTAAGGAAATGGAGCTCGATGTTACAAAAAAGATAGAGGACGCGGTAAATTCCGCCTCAGGCATAAAGCATATAATGTCTATGAGCAGCGTTGGGATGAGCGTTGTAACCGTCGAGTTTCATTTAAATAAAAACATCGCCAATCGTTATCAAACCGTTACCGCCGATGTCGATGCAATTTTGGATACGCTGCCCAAAAATATCAACACTCCCGTTATTAAAAAGCTCAGCGTCAACTCTTCTCCCGTTATGTGGATTACTTTGTACGGCAACAGGTCAAAGAGATTTTTGTCATTTTATGCCGAAAAAGTCTTAGAGAGAAAATTTGAAAGGCTTCCCGGAGCCGGTCAAATTATTATGGGCGGGGTCAGGAACCGAAGGATGGTTTTTCATATTGATAACAATGAAATGACAAACCATGGACTCGGTGTTAATCAAGTTATTAATGCCATCGAGTCCCAAAGCGTTTCGCTGCCCACCGGAAATTTAAAAACCGGCACAAAAACCTATTTTACATACCTTAAGGGAAGATTCCATACCGCGAAAGAATTTAACAGGATGATAATTAATAATTACCTCGGGGTGCCGGTTAGATTTTCGCAGATAGGGCATGCCATAAATTATGAAGCCCCTGAAACATCGATTACTACATTTGACGGAAAATCGACGGTCGGGCTCGGCATTACCATAAAGACCCACGCAAATGCAGTCAGAGTGGCTGCCGAGGCAAAACATCTTTTAAATTTGGTTAAGCTTTCTTTGCCTCCGGGCGTTAAAGCGAAGGTTGCTTATAACAGCGCTACTTATATTAAAAAATCCATAGAAAGCGTCGAATTTGATATAATCTGGG
>JAJYQZ010000238.1 GCA_021794335.1 bacterium | reverse complement strand
AGTCTATTATATCATCGCTTAAAACTACCGCAAACGGTTCCTCTCCGACCATGTTTTGAGCGCATAAAATTGCATGCCCCAAACCTAATGCCTCTTTTTGCCTGGTATATGTGAGGTTGATACGATCAGAAATATCATTGACGGATTTTAACAAATCGTGTTTCCCCTTTTCCTTTAGCATAATTTCATGCTCGATTGATCTGTCAAAATAATCCTCTATGGCTGTTTTTCCTCTGCCCGTTACAATGATTATATCGTTAATTTTTGCGCTTATGCATTCCTCGACGCCGTATTGTATTAACGGTTTATCGACCAACACCAGCATTTCTTTCGGGATAGATTTTGTAATGGGTAAAAGCCTTGTTCCAAGACCTGCGGCAGGGAAGATTGCCTTGTTTACCTTCATCAAATAAGACCTCCGCTTCTTTTGTCAATTAACTTTAGTTTTAGATTAATATATCATAAAAATTAAAATTTTAAAAATTAATTAAAGTCCAATAAAAATTGCATTAATAATTTTTTGATAATAATGTAAGATTATGTTAAAATTTAAAAAGTAAAATTATTAATTAAATATATTTAAGATATTTAAGCATAAGATATAAGGGGGATTTAATAAAAATGGATAGAAAATATTCTCAAATTTTTAAGGCTTTAATTTTTGTGGCGGCGGTTGTCATCGTTTCTATTTTAGTAGTTAAAGCACCTTCTTTGCTATGGAAAAACGGCGTTAAAAAGTCCGGGAGCGAGGTGAAGGCTCCCCAATTTTCTGTCCCGAGTTTAAATTATCCGGGCATGGTTCTATCCCTTAAAAATTATAAAGGCAAAATTATTCTCGTAAATTTTTGGGCCACATGGTGTCCGCCGTGCAGGGCAGAAATGCCGATGCTTGAAAAATTTTATAAATTGCATAAAAAAGACGGTTTTGTAATTATCGGCCTTTCCGTTAATAATCAGGGGAAAAAATATGTGATGCATTTTGTAAAAACCTTTAAAGGCGGCATCATAACTTATCCGATAGGCATGGCAGATTATTCTATCGAAAAAGCATACGGGAATATATATGAAATACCCCAATCGTTTATTATAAATAAAAATGGATATGTCGTTGCGCATTTTACGGGAGAAATACCAAGGGGCTATTTGAGTTACGAATTTGGTAAATTAAATAAGACAAGTTAAATAATTTTTTTTTAAAAACGGAGAGATGGCCGAGTCCGGTTGAAGGCGATTGACTCGAAATCAATTGTAGGCGTAAGCTTACCGGGGGTTCGAATCCCCCTCTCTCCGCCATCCCGTCATTTTATGAAATTTAAATATGATTTAGATTATATCTTAAAGATTACCAAACTGAGCAAAGAATATATCATGGAATTGCTTAAATATTTCGATGGCCTACCTTTACAGGCAAAACTCGAGGTGTTTTACATAAGTAAAATAATTGAAGAAGATGATGAATTTGCGTTTCATCAGCACTATTTCGACAAAGAAAAATCCGCGGAATACGAATTTTCCTTATTCATTCTTGGAACCGAAAGGATATATTCCATAGAACACAAAGATACCGAAGGTAAAAAACTTTCTTCTTACAAGCTCAATCTAATTTCAAAAATAAAAGAACTCAGAAAGCAAGATGAATGATATTACCGGTAATAACAAAAAAAATAACCGCATCAACGGATTTTACATCTCTGCGGCAAAAAGGAATTCCGGCAAAACAACCATTTCTATAGCTATAATGCGGCTGCTTAGGGATAGAGGGCTTATAGTTCAACCCTTTAAAAAGGGCCCTGATTTTATAGATCCAATGTGGTTAAGCACGGCTACGGGTAAAAACTGCTATAACCTTGATTTTTATTTTATGTCTAAAAATAAAATTAAAAAGCACTTTTTAGAATATTCGCTTAATTCAGATGTTAGCATTGTCGAAGGGAATCATGGGCTGCACGACTCTTTTGACATATACGGAAAATCTTCTAATGCGGAGATGGCAAAGCTCCTGGGTATCCCCGTAATTCTTTTAATCGATGTAGGGGAATTAAACAGGGGGGTTGTTCCGCTTATTTTAGGGTTTCAAAACTTTGATAAGGATGTAAATATAAAAGGGATAATTCTTAACAAGGTTCACAGTAAAAGGCATGAAAAAAATTTAATCAAAGCAATTAATTATTATACCGATTTTAAGGTAGTCGGTAATGTTCCGAATAACCCTGAATTTTCCATAAAACAACGCCATCTCGGCCTTTTATCCACGCTTTCCGCCGAAGACATCGAAAATTTTGTTTCCAATATGTCTTCTAAAATTTCAGATTATATCGATATAGACGGCATCATAAAGATTTCAAAAATAGGGGGCAAATCTTCCGTCGGCGTTAAAAATTTACCTGTTTTATTTCGGAAAAATAATAAAGCAAGGAATGTTCAAAACACAGTTAAAATAGGTCTTGCTTACGATAACGCATTTAATTTTTATTATAATGAAAATATTGAAGCGCTTGAGAATTTGGGTTGCGAGATAATCAAATTTTCTCCGCTTAAAGATGGCCGTCTGCCCGATATCGACGCTCTTTATATAGGGGGAGGATTCCCTGAGATTTTCTGCAGGGATTTAGAGTCAAACATTGATTTAAGAAGAGATATAAGGGAAAAGATCGAAACAGGCCTTCCCGTCTATGCCGAGTGCGGCGGACTTATGTATCTTTGCAAAAGTATTTCCTATGGCGATGTTATATGCGAAATGACCGGGGTAATAGACGCCGATGTAAAATTAACGAAAAAACCTAAGGGACACGGCTATACCAAATTAACGCCTGCATTTTATGATAAAAATAGCCGGCTATGGTTTAATAAGATTAAATTTATTAAAGGGCACGAGTTCCATCATTCGTTTTTAGAAACGCCGCCTTCGGATAACATGGATTTTGTCTTTAATGTGAAAAAAGGATTTGGGGTAAACGGAGCAAGCGACGGCATTATTTATAAAAATATGATCGCAAGTTATACGCACATATTTTCTCCTTCCGCACCTAAATGGTTTAAAAACTGGGTATCTTTTGTAAAAGAAAATAAAAAAGAAGTTAAAAAAGATTTTTTAAAAATAAAATAAAATGATGTTAATTTTTTTTATACATAAAGAATTTTTTTCTTGACAATATAGGAGTAAAAAGATTATAAGGAAATAATACATTTAGTTCATTAACCTACAAGGCAAAAAGCCTCGCACCTCAGCGTTTTATATGCGGCAGGCGCATGTCGCTTTGTTAAGACTAATCTTAATTAATTAAGTAAGAATTATTTAAGTTAGCGTTTTTTTAAATGTCTTTTTAATTTTTTTTAAAGGAGGTTTTATGGGTAAAAAACATGAAACTCCGCTTCTTGACGAACTTAAAAAGGGGAAGTGGATCAGTTTTGTTAGAGAAATGGAAAGGGCGGCCGAAAAGAGCGAAAGAACGGAAGATCTTTTAGGGCAGGTCGAAGAATCTTACAGGGATAAAATTACCCACTGGAAACACGGAGGCATGGCGGGCGTCAGGGGATACGGCGCCGGAATGGTAGGAAGATTCTCGGAGTTTCCTGAAAAATATCCGGGCGTTAAGGAATGCCACTCAATCAGGCTAAACCAGACTTCAGGTTTTTTTTATAATTCCGATGTTTTGAGAAAATTGGCTGATATAGCAGACCGGCATGCCGGCGGGCTTTTTAATTTTCACGGGTCAACCGGCGATATTCAGATATTGGGTCTTGCGCAAGCCGATGCGGAAGAGCTCTTTCAAAAAAGCGCAGAATTAGGATTCGATCTTGGCGGCAGCGGCTCGGATCTTCGTACTCCGTCATGTTGCGTAGGGCCTGCAAGATGCGAATTTGCAAACTACGATACTCTTCAGATTTGCTACGATATAACGCAAGCTTATCAGGATGAATTGCACAGGCCGTCGTTCAATTATAAATTTAAATTGAAATTTTCGGGATGCGCAAACGATTGCGTCGCGGCGGCATCAAGATCGGATTTGGCATTTATCGGAACATGGCAGGATAATATAAAAATAAATCAGGGTGAAGTAAAAAATTACGTTAAAAAATTTAACGTCCAGAAATACGTCTTAGATAAATGTCCGACAAAATGTATGTGGTTTGAAGGAGAAAATCTTGTTATAGACGATTCTAACTGCGTCAAATGTATGCATTGTATAAACGAGATGCCCAAGGCTCTTAAATCAGGAGATCAGAAAGGCTTATCGATTTTAATAGGAGCGAAAGCTCCGCTGGTTACCGGTCCGAGAATGGGCATGATGCTCATCCCTTTCTACGATGTTCATGAAGACAGCAAAAACGACTATGAATGGCTTAAAGGATTAATAAGCAATATGTGGGAATTTTGGGATGAATACGGCGTCAGCAGGGAAAGAATAGGCGAACTTATTGCAAGGGTCGGGCTTGTCACCTTCCTCGAAGGAATAGGACTCGAACCGACAATCGATATGGTCAGGGAACCCAGAAGCAATCCTTTTATAAAGTTTAAAGACGAAGAAGCGGGCGCAGAATAATTATTTATGCTTATTTTTTTAATTTAATTTTATTAATTAAAGTTGCCATATATAAATTTGGAGGTTTTTATGCCGGAAGAGGTCAAGAAAAAAAGAATAACTGATGTGGGTCCTCATGATTATCATGATTATCTGTCCCCCATGATTAAAAAAAATTACGGCAAATGGGCATATCACGAGATATTGGATCCGGGTACTATGGTGCATGTCGCAGAAAATGGAGATAAGCTATATACCGTAAGAATGGGTTCGCCAAGATTGGTCAGCAGCAGTTTTGTTCGCGATATAAGCGATATGGCGGATAAATATTGCGGAGGATATCTAAGATTTACCACAAGAAATAATGTCGAATTTTTATTAGAAAATGAAAAAAATATCGAACCGTTAAAAAAAGATCTTGAAAAATTAGGCTATAATGTCGGCGGTATCGGCAATGTTGTTGCAAATATAGTTCATACCCAGGGCTGGGTACACTGCCATACATCTGCAAGCGATGCATCAGGCGTGGTAAAGTCGGTAATGGACGAACTATATGAATATTTTGTCGAGGATAAGCTTCCCTCAAAAGTCAGAATAGCATTTGCATGCTGTTTAAATATGTGCGGTTCGGTTGCTTCGTCCGATATAGCTATATTGGGAACCCATAGAAAACCCCCGAAAATTAATCACGAAAGGCTTGTTAATCTTTGCGAAGTTCCCAGCACGATTGCCGCATGTCCGACAAATTCTATAAGACCCGAAATGGTCGGCGACAAGAAGTCGGTCAGAGTCAACGAGGAAACGTGCGTGTTTTGCGGAAGCTGTTATACCGTATGTCCTGCAATGCCGATAGCCGATGCCGAGAATGACGGACTTTCGATATGGGTAGGCGGAAAGGTTTCCAATGCAAGAACAAAACCCACTTTTTCCAAATTAGTCGTTCCTTTTATACCTAATGAGCCGCCAAGATGGGATAAGGCAG
>JAJYQZ010000104.1 GCA_021794335.1 bacterium | reverse complement strand
AGAAAATAAAATCCAATTTAACATCGACGAAGATTTTGACAGTTGGGGGATGGTGCCGATGCCTTCAGGTTATAGGGAGAGGGCTACTCTAGTTTATAAAGAAAGCAATGTTATCGTAAAAACTCTCTAACCCATCGATTTTATTATTTCTAAAAAATAAAATCAAATTTAGAAGGTAATAAATAATTTTGCTACCTATCTGCTACCCTTTAAATTACCCTTCCTTTAAACTGGTAGGCACGGGCGGTCTCGAACCGCCGACCCCTACCGTGTCAAGGTGAATATGTATCAATATAACTTATTAATTTTATTAATTAATTTTAACTATATTATTTCTTATGTAGTGGTTTTTGCAAATGACAACGATTTTAATCTTTCGTCATCACGCTTATAAAATCTGCAAGGCTTTTTACCGCCTTTTCTATTTTCTTATCATCGTCAAGCCCTATTATTCCTTTTAAAAGCTTTTCGGTATCCTTATACCTCATAAGCTCGATAAACTCGTCGGGGATATATTCGGCGAGAAGGAGATAGTCGGATACGGGCTGCTTTAGCGATTCGGCAAGCTCTATTACATCTTCTTTGGATAGTTTAGCCGCTTCCGCTAAAACTGAGTCTATTTTCTTTTTGTCTATCTTGGCTTTTACGTTTTTAATATCGGCTTTAATTTTTTCTATAAAGGCATCCGGCATACCCTCTTTGCCGAGAGTAAGTTTTTTTATTATCTTATCCGGAATATTGTTTTTAAGCTTCTCTTTAACGAGCAGGAGATAGAGATTTTCTTTTAGTTTTTCGTTGACATTGAATAATTCGGACATCTTCTCGAGTAGTTCTCCGCTCGGAAGTCTTTTGCCGCTTTCTATGAGATTTAAGTGAACCTGATTAACGCCCGTGTGTTCGGATAAGCGGGCTACGGTTACGTTTTTATTCTTCCTGATTTCCTGAAGGGTTTCTCCGAGAGTTTTCTCTTCCATAGATTTTCCTATTTTAAAAATTAGATTAATATAACAAAAAGATATATAAATATATCTTTTTGTTATATTCTATCAGGATAGTTTTAGGTTGTCAACAGGGGGAAATGGGGGAAAATTAATAAAAAACTAAAACAAACCTTGGGTTGAATATCATACTGTTTTATAAAAATCTTCTAAATAGGTTAAATCCTCATGTCATAGCTTAGGAATGGTAATCCTATTTTTAGAAATAAGCAAACACAAAAGAATGGATATCGAATTTTATTCTTCGGCACCCGTTAGTTCAATATGAATTCCTTCGAAGATTTTAATTAATAATTTAAGGATTCTTTTTAATAGGAATAATGAATAAATAAACCAAAACATTACGAAAGAAAAAAGTAAATAGTTACATAATTTAATCTTTATGGAATTATTAAGCAACAAAGAAAATATCGAAACCACGAATAATATCAATAAAACAGTAATTACCATTTTTACGATGTCTATAAGATTTTTAAATGTTTCCGTTTTTAAAAATGATTTAAAAATTTTTGCGTCTTTGAAAATTAGCAATATTGAAAGAACCGTGATTAAAAAACCGACCAAAGTAATGGAATAAGTCGAAAAAATTGTGTATAGGCGTTGCAAAACGTCGGTAGAGGGAATTAAAATTAAAAATATCGAAAAAAATACCGCTGCGGATATTAATACGGAATAAAATATTTTTTGAGGATTTTTATAAATCATAAATCATGGGAAAATTTTAGCTTTTTAAATTCTTATAAAAAAATTATATCATTTTTGATTTTATCTATCAATTATTTTAAATCCTCATTATTCTAAGATGTTTTATAATTTTTTTCAAACCATTTTATCGATTCGTCTAAAGTATTATAAATAATTTCGGGTTCAAACTTTCTCCTATCATATGTAATCGTCTTTGAAAAGGTTATTTTATCGTTAAAAAAATCTATTAATTGTCTTTCCCCATCGATAATTCCCGAAAGTTGTAATTTTTCTATAGCATCTTTTTGATTTGAGTTAAATATCTTCGTTATTAAAGCACTTATATTTTTTTTATTAAATGCGTCCGTAACTTTTTTCCCTCTTTGCGTATCCGTAATTTTTAAATCTATCTTGGCTTTTTTAGAAATAAAAGGTTTAACTTGCTTAATTACATCTTGAAGTATTTTTAAATCTGGGTCGTCGTCCGGTATATCGTTTAAAGTAGTATATCTTATCTCGAATGCTTTTATTAATTTCATTTTGCCAAGATCGCTTAACGGGTCATCTTTAAATATATATTGAAATTCCATAACCTTCCGATATTCCCCTATTTCATATTTTTGATTAATAATGTTTTCTAAATAAACGACGGAAGGGGAATATTGATGTCTATTGAATGCACAAATATTACCTTTTATCAAAAAACTTGAAAGTTCTAATAATCTTTGATCTTTAGAAAGACTAATAAAATCGATTTTGCCATTTTGTTCCACTAAAGGCAGTTCTTCTCTGTATTTAATTAAAAATCCCAACATTGAATTATTTTTGTCTTCTATATGTAATGAAAATTGGGTATCGTTAGTGTTGCGAAAATTAGTAATCGATTTATTAATTATATCAGGTATTTTTTTATTTAAACTTTCATCGACTTTTACTATTTTAAAAAAATCGATATTCATTTTTCTTGTGGTAGCCATAATTCTTCTCCTTATTTTTTAATTTCTGCAGTTGATTTTTTACTTTTCTTTTTATATACCGCAAATCCTCCGATGACGATAGCTATAAATAAAATTACTATAACGGCAATCTTTATGTCGTTATCGGTTTCAATAGTAGCTCTCTCATGTTTGACGTAAGCGATTTCCTCTTTTGACGATGGGTTTATGAGCGGGTCCTTTATCATTGAGACATAATAAGCCGTTAAAAGCTTATTTTCATTATTGGCAAATCTGCGGTTTAAAGCTTTATATTTTTTGTATTCTTTTTCGGCAATAAATTTAGCCAGCGCCGCTCTTTTGTGTCCGGGTTTTTTGCTGTAGTAAAGCTTATATACGGGGTATTTCAATTCCAGAGATAATTCTTTTGCGGCATAATTAGATTCTCTTATATCGGAGCTTAAACTATTTTTAAACAACGGCGACATATAGCTTCCAAGTAATATTTCAGCGGCGTGCTTATATTTGTACTTGCCTTGATATAAAGAATCGAAATAGTTAGAATAAGCGAACCATTTTACTAAAACTGGAATGCGGTCGTATTTATTAATTTTTGTAATATCTAAATTTGTCAGATTATAGTTATTATTGGATATAAGAAATAGCCATAAAACAGGGACGATGCGGTTGCTGTAATACTCGTGCAATAGTAGGTCTGCCGCTTCCATGTAAGAATTTATATTGTTTAAATTGCCGAATATTACGTTTTTAGCGACAAACCTTAAAAGTTGAAGATTATAATTTATATTGATTCCGCCAAATCCGCCGCCGGTAAAAGAATTTAGAGATGTTTCCTGATTTTTATTATTCGATTTCGACCCTGTTTGCGTTTGGTTATATGCCTTGCCTTGCTCCTTAAGGTTCTTATCGATACCTTTAGTTATATTGTTTTCAACTTGTTTATAGTTTTCTATGGAGAAAGGCAGTCCTTTTATGCCGGTAACCTGTTGAACGTTATAAATAGCGTTTTCGTTCGCAGCGTTTGGATTTTGCATTGTCCAGTATAAAGTTAGCCTTCCAGCCGAACCCACACATGAACCGTTCGTGCAATTAATGCTCCAGTCTAAAGCAAAGGCGGCAGGGCTTAAAAAGTAAATAGATAGCGAAAAAAACAACAAGACAATAGTCCTTTTCATAAGAATTTCTCCTAAACTTGATTTAAATTAAAGAAATTAAAGTTTTTTGAATAATTCCGAATACATTATAGGTAAAAATAAATAAAATAAATAATAATATTTAAAAAAAATGCTTGACAATATTTTATATTATAATATAATTATAATATAGTTATAATATAATAAAGTTTTGGAGTGGGGCTATCCCGCTCGGAAGCGTAAGTGTATAACACTTACGCTTTTTTTATTTATGTTCTATTTATTTTGGGAAAATCTTAAGCCCATACCCAATATGTTCAGGATAATGATAAATTTTTTCTTTAATTAATTCATATGGTTTATTTTCTTGATTTTGCAATATGTTATTTTTTATTAAATAATTTTTTGCTATGGGATAAGCACATAAATCAGCTAATTGCAATCCCGCCACATTGTCCTTTTTTTTAAAAAAAGTTAGTTGATCCGATGTAATCCTTTGTCTCAATTCGCTTCCTCTAAAATAGTCATTACCATTATTTATAAAATATATAAAAAATTCGTTTAATTCTTTATCCTCTTTTTTGCCCCTCGCTTCAATTATTATTTTTCCCGTATCGTTACAGCTTTTTAAGATAAAAAAGAATCTTTCAAGAATGAATTGGAGTGATAGTTTATAAGGATTGCCTGCATTAAGATGATATTGATTAAGATGTTTAGGCTTGTCTATTATTGAGGATATTATTTGGAAATTAGTACTAACAACCAAATTATTTATGTCAGTATAAAATGCCTGCCTTGTATCTTGATTTTGTAAAATATTAAATGGATTTTCTTGTTTTCTAATTTTTCGGGAAACAAAAATAATTTCGTTTATATTTTTTGATTCCCAATATTTTTGTTTTAATTGATTAAAATTAGTTGTAAAATCATTTAAATCGTTTGAATCTATAACACAACCGCATAACAGAAAGATAGGAAAATTTCTATCGTAATTTCCAAGATTATGGTCTCCAACCTCATCTAAATAGAGCGTTTTCATTGATGAAAATATAACCCCCCGTTATTTATTTTCACACCTCTTGCATTACCCACTTAACCCTGCCGATTATAAAGTTTTCTTCGTTTATTTTGTCCGTGTTAAGTTCCCTGTCCGCAAAGTTTTTATTATCAGACCTTAAAATGATTTTGCCCTGATCCTTGTAATAAAAAATTCTTTTTATAGCTATGCCTTCATCGGGTATGCGAACGGCGTAGATTTTACCCTCTAAATATTCCTTATCGTTTACGTCTATGCCTACGTAGCCGTTTTCTTTTATGGTAGGGGACATAGACTCGCCCCTGACTTTTACCGCTACCATATTTTTTCTATAAAATTCCTTTTTTAAGTAAAGTTCCGTTACGGGACTATATCCGGAAAAATCTACGAAATTACCGGCGCCGACTTCGGTATAGACATCCACTTTAACCACGTCTTCGCTCTCGGAGATATGATTATATATTTCGTCGTGGTTCGTATAGGGAATTAAGTCAACGCCGGACTCGTCGAATTTAAGGAATTTAGTCAAGGGGATTTTGAGATAGTTTGTTATGCGAAGAAGAACATTGACAGGGATACGTGTTTTACCTGATTCATAACTTGCAAGAGCCATATAATTATTTAATTTTATGATTTTAGCAAGTTTTTCTTGGGAAAGATTATTTTTTATTCTTTCTTCTTTAATTTTATTACCTAATT
>JAJYQZ010000348.1 GCA_021794335.1 bacterium | reverse complement strand
ACAACACATGCTTTGAGGATAAGTATGTTCTTTTTAAAGGGAAATATTCGTATATAAAATTGAACACATTTCCTTATAATTGCGGACATCTTCTCGTTATTCCCGCTACGCATGCTAAAGAGCTTAATGGACTTTCCTGGGAAGCAGGCGCCGAAGTTATGAAACTTTTATCTATAAGCTGCGATATATTAAAAAAGGTTTACCGTTGCGATGCTATCAATGTCGGGCTGAATTTGGGTAAGGCTGCCGGAGCGGGTATCGAGCAGCATTTACATTTCCATATAATTCCGAGGTGGGAAGGGGACGTCAGTTTTTATACCGTATGTTCGGAACTGAGAGTTGTTTCCGAAATATTAGACGATACATATAGTAAATTAATAGGCGAGTTTCAGAAGATTAAATTTTAAATCGGAAAGATTTAACATTATATAACTTTAATTTTGCAATAGAAATTTATTTTCTGGATTCCTGCTTTCGCAGGAATGACGATAATGGAATTTAAACTTTAACCCAATGGGTGTCATTCCCGCTTCCTTCGGAATGACGATAATGGAATTTAAACTTTAACCCAATGGGTGTCATTCCCGCTTCCTTCGGAATGACGATAATGGAATTTAAACTTTAACCCAATGGGTGTCATTCCCGCGAAAGCGGGAATCCAGTATTTACATATAAAAGAAACATCTAAATATTTTCTATTGCAAAATCAAGGTATAACAGGTAAACAAATGATTAAGATTATAAATCTGATACTTTTCATTATTTTTGTTGCCGTCGTATTAGTCTTTACGGCAGAAAATCCTGAGCGCGTAAGCGTAAAATTTTTGGGTTTCGAATCTATAAAACTTCCTATCTCCGTAATAGTATTTTCCTCCATTATAGTGGGAATTTTAATTGCTCTCATATACCATTTTTATGCCGTGTATAAGATTAAAAAGGAGCAAAAAAGCGAAAACAGCGAGAAAAAGATAAACAATAGCGCCAATTAGGCTGTTGTTTTTGATTCGGGATTTTATTCTACCCATGTCAAATCTTCAAAAAATAGTTATCATCGGAGGGGTAACCTGCGCAGGGAAAACTGAAACTTCTCTTAAGTTAACGGAACGCCTCCCCTTTAAATTTGAAATAGTTAATTTTGATTCTTTATGCTTTTATAAGTATTTTGATATCGGAACGGCAAAACCTTATGAAAGCGCCAAAAAAAGTGTCAAACACCACCTTTTTAATATAAAGTACCCAGACGAAGAGTATAATGCCCACAGTTTTGCGGAGGATGCAAGGCATACGATTAACGGCATAACAAAAAAAGGGAAGATTCCACTTTTTGTGGGCGGCACAGCCCTTTATATGAAGTCATTAATCTACGGCTTTTCTCCTATTCCGGAATTAAGCAAATCCAAATACAGACAAAAGGCTGTTGAATTAATCGATAAATTGGGAACGGCCGCTGTTTACGAAAAGCTTAAAGAAGTTGATCCTGCGTGTGCTCAAAAAATATCGCCGAATGATAAACAAAGAATTGCGCGGGCTTACGAAGTTTACGAAGCTACCGGCAGACCTTTTTCGTCCTATCTCTCCGAAAATCCGTTTGGAAAACCCCTTTATGATTACCTGTATTTTATTTTAATTCCTCCCAAAGATTATCTGGCATCATGTATAATAAATAGGACGGATGCTATTTTAAAAGCAGGTTTAATAGATGAAATTAAAGGTATAATTAATAAAGGCTGTCCTGAAGATTCAAAGCCGTTTAAAAGCATCGGCTATAAAGAAGGGATTATGTATTTAAACAAAGAGATTAATACGGATGAGGAATTGTTTCAAAGGATTGCGGCTGCGACAAGACAATACGCAAAAAGGCAGGCCACCTATTTTAAAAAGGTGGAAAACGGGATAATAATAACGCAGACCGATATAGAAGAGAGGCTGGAAATTATGGAAAAGCATTTGAAAAATTTTTTTAATCAAAGGGGTTAACCATAAATAGTAATCTAAAATGCCGATGGATTTAAACAAAAATTTAATTAAACGCTCTTTGCTTGAAGTTTTTAATAGATATGGTTACGGCAGAGACGGACTAGAATTAATTAAAAGGATAGGTATTTTTGCGGGAAGTATCGGATATAACTCCTTTTTGATAGGGGGATTTGTCAGGGATATTATAATATACAGCATGAAAATAAACCCTGAAACCTCTTCTCGCTTTGCCTCCTTAAAGGTTTTTAACATTTCTAAGAAAGAAAAGGGCCAAGGTATCTGCCTCGATATAGATATTGTATTAGAGGGAAACGCCGAACGGTTTGCAGAATTAATAAGAAAAAGAAACGATACCGGTTTTGCAATAAATTCCATAAAAATTCATAAAAGATTTAGAACGGCATCCATTGAATTTTTAATCAATAAGAAACCTTTAAAAGTCGATTTGGCTTCCGCAAGAACCGAAACATACTTAAGTCACGGCGCTCTGCCTGCCGTCAGCATAGGCGGGACAAGCCTTAAAGACGATGTCTTCAGGAGGGATTTTACTATAAATACGCTGTCTTTTAGCCTTAATCCGGATGGTTGCGGAAGCGGCGCAGGACTGCCCCGTTCTGCCGAACTTGCGTTTCTTGCCGTAAAAGATTATGCAGGGGGGTTACCTGATATATTAAACAAAAAAATTAGAGTATTGCATGATTTAAGTTTCAAAGAAGACCCCACCAGAATATTTAGGGCGGTCAGATTTGAGAAAAGGCTCGGGTTCGGCATCGAAAGGCATACGGTAATCCTCATTAAAAAGGCCATGAGGGCTAAGGTTTTGGATAATATTTCGGGAAAGAGAATAACGGCAGAATTAAATTTTTTATTAAAAGAAAAAAAGCCTGAGATATATTTTACCCGGCTTGAGGCTTTGGGCATTCTTGAGGGCATTTATCCAAAATTGAGGTTTAATAATGATAACAAAATGGTTTTTAGAAAAATTGCAAAAAGCCGCAAAAATAGTCAAAATACCCATATATTTTATATTGCCGAACTTTTGCATCATTTAAACCGGGCCGAATTTAATGCGGCAGTGGAAAGATTGGCTCTGGGTGAAAAGATTAAACAAATAATTTTACCTATGTATTCGGACGAGAAAAAGTTAGCTTCGCTGTTCTCCGAATTGAATGAAGAAGATAGACAATGCGCGGATAAATTATGCGGGAACGGACCGTTAAAATTAACAAATAGCGAAATATACCACATGTTTAAGGCGTTTAGCGAAAACGGGATTTTATTCTATTTTTTTAAAAATAATAATAAAAGCAGATTGGCTTCTAATTTTGCAAAATTGGCTGCAAAATATATAAATAAAATAAGATTCATAAAGCCTGTAATTAGCGGAAACGACATTAAATCCTTCGGTATATGCGAAGGTCCCGTATGCGGTTCTATATTGGAAGAGATTAAACTTTTAAAGATGGACGGCAAGCTTAAATCAAAGGATGCCGAGATTCTTTATGTTAAAAATAAATATATCGTTAAAAAAATGGAGGGGGTTAAAAAATGATAGAGTTTAACTTTAAGTACGCCTTAAAGTCGGCAATCGGAGAAAACGGACTGGAGGTAACGGAAATTCGTTCTTTAGAAAACGACCTGGTTCAGGCAAGAAGAAATCTTAACGAACTAAGAAGGAACGGGGATATCGGTTTTTATGATGAGATAAGCGACGCAGGGATGGTTACGGCCGTGAAGGAAACTGCGGATAGGCTGTTTTCAAAAGATTTTAACACTCTGTATGTTTTTGGAATGGGAGGGTCATCGCTTGGCGCAATATTTTTAAAAGAGGCATTAGGCGGAATATTTCGCGATAGTTATAACGATAATAGCAGTGGAAATATAAGCGAAAAGGCAAAATACGGCGGGGTTTTTCATAAAAAGGTAAATGTTATTTTTTCCGAAAATATCGACCCCTGTCGTATTCATAAGAGTATGCAAAACATCGATATAAAAAAGACCCTGTTTTGTTTTGTTTCGAAATCAGCGGATACTATCGAGGTTGTATCCCAGTTTTTTATCGTTAAAGAGATGCTTGAAAATGCGGTAAAAGATTATAAGGATAATCTTTTGTTTATAACCGATAAAAAAAGCGGATTTTTAAGGCGCTATGCCGATGAAAGCGGCATATCCACTTTAGATATTGCAAAAAATGTCGGCGGGAGATATTCCATTGTAACGGCAGGAACTCTTTTTCCCGCTTATGCGATGGGGCTTAATATAGACAAGTTTTTACATGGAGCAATCTCTTACAGGGATAATATATTAAATAAAGGTGTTTTTGAAAACAACCCCGTTTATTCCTTAGCCGCTATCATTTATCTTTATTACAAACAGAAAAAAAGAAATATATTTATAATTAATGCTTACAGCGATTATTTAAGAGAGTACTCAAGATGGTTCAGACAGCTTTTTGCCGAAAGCCTCGGAAAGGATTTGACATCGCCGACCCCCGTTCCCGCGGCAGGCGCTACCGACCAGCATTCACAGCTTCAACTTTATATGCAGGGGCCGCAGGATAAGCTGATAGGCTTTTTTTGCTTAAAGAATTTTTGTAAAGATTATATAATAAACCCATCGGGGTTTAAAGAATATGATTATTTAAAAGACAAAAAATTATCCGAACTTCTTCTTAATGAACTTACGGGCGTTGAACTTGCGCTTGCAATTGGCGGAAGGCCGTCATTCAGGGTTACGGTGGATAAAATAGACGAGTTTACGCTTGGAGAGTTATCCTTTATGTCTATGGAAATGGTTCCAGTTTTGGGCATGCTTCTCAAAATTAATCCATTCGACCAGCCGGGCGTTGAAAAAGGAAAAAAATTTGCTTACCTGTTAATGGGCAGGAGAGACGATTCTATGCCTACGGAATTGGAAGAGTTAAACAGATTGAATAATATACCCGATTTAATGTATTAACGGCAAAAGATAAATAATACCTTAATTTTGCAATAGAAATTTATTTTCTGGATTCCCGCTGAAGCGGGTTGGGACTATGTGAGAATTGAGGTTTTAACCCAAAAGGTGTCATTCCCGCGCAGGAGGGAATGATTATGCGAGGATTGAGGTTTTAACCCAAAAGGTGTCATTCCCGCGAAAGCGGGAATCCAGAATTTACATATAAAAGAAACATCTAAATATTTTCTATTGCAAAATTAAGGTAATAAAAATAATTTAATTAATAAATTTAACTAATAAATGATTCAAAGGGCAATACTTATCGGGATTAATAGAGCCGATTCGGATAGAGAAAAAAGCGAGGATTTACTTGAAGAGCTTGCTTTGCTTTCAGAAACCGCCGGCGCCGTGAATGCGGGCAGGATCTTAAAAACGGTTAAAAAGATTGACCCCGCTTATTACCTATCAAAGGGAATGCTTGAAGATATTAAAGTACTGATACTTAAAGACGCGGCGGATTTGGTGATAATAGATGTCAATCTAAGCCCTGCCCAGGAAAGAAATATGTCCGAATATGTAGGCGTAAATGTTATCGATAGAACAAGGCTTATTTTAGACATATTTGCAACGCGCGCAAGAACGGCCGAGAGTA
>JAJYQZ010000220.1 GCA_021794335.1 bacterium | reverse complement strand
CAGTGAAGCCCATAAGGCTGCCGTAACCGGCGATACGGTCGGCGACCCCTATAAAGATACGGCTGGACCTGCTATTAACCCTATGATAAAGGTCGTGAACATCTTTACCATATTAATAATCCCGATAGTTTTAATTTTATGGCATTAATCTAAATCTGGATTAGATAAGTAAATATAAATATTTAAAGGCGGGCTTACATTTCCCGCCTTTTTTATTTTTAAGGGTTTGTTTCGGGGGTTTTACTTAAGTTTGCGTCAATTGCTTGCGGAGCGGCGTTTTTAGCCTTTCTGCTGTATATAAAAACCCCAACCGTAAGTAATATATTCGTGGTTATGATTACCAGAAAGGCATATTCCGGAAATGCGGATGTTCCCGGGATGCCCTCGTTTAAAGGCATATAAGCCATAATAGCGGTTGCCAGAGCCCTCCCGATCATCGAGAGCATGAAAAACCGTTCTTCCTTAGGGGTAGGCGGCACACTTTTTATCTTTTTATTATTCTCTAATTTAAAAGCTATCCATACCGCAATATAGCGGGATAAAATAATCAGGACAATTATTATAAAAAATCTATCAAAAAACTCCCAATTTAAATTTGCCAGCTCTACCACAACGCCCAAAAATACAAAAAATACCGTCCTTATAAGGAATGAGAACTCATGGTTAAACTGTTTTATGACGGAATTTTTTATGCTCATATTAAAAAAGTTAATTTTAAACCTGTTCAGCAAGTCTTCGTTGCCCATTATTATTCCAAAGACTAGTACGGCAATTGCGCCGTTTCCGTGGACATAGTGCATAATTAAAACAAGAACGAGCATAGCGGCAAATGTGACCCCGTAGGCAAATTTTGTTTTTACGAGAACCTTAAGCGCCATATACCAGACAATCCCCAGTACCGCGGCTATAAGCCCGGATATGCCGAAAGAATACGCGGTTTGAAAGGCTATTTTACCGTAATTCATGTTTATGGAAGCATGTTTTGCGATGCTTATAAGTATAATTAGCAGTATTATCGCAAACGCGTCGTTAAATGTAGATTCGATAGCGATTACGGTTTTGCTTTTTTCGCTTGCGTTAATATTGGGCAAAAGAGGTATTATAACGGTCGAACTGGAACATGAAACGATAGTTCCAAGCATAAGCGATTGAATGAAATCTGCTCCGCCCATTATATAAAAAATAACGCCGACAAAGACCGTTGAAAGAATCAGACCCGATATAATCAAAATCATCGAAACAAAAGAAGACTTAAAAACGGTAAGAAAATTAAGTTCGAGCCCGCCCTGGAACATAATTAAAACTAAAACCAATGTGCTTAGATAAGGAGCGAAGGATAAAAAAACATCTTGATTAAAAATATGATAGATTGGGCCGAGCAGCAGTCCAGCGGCCATTAAAAATAATATGGAGGGCAACTTGGTGTATTGAAACAGTATTTCTCCCAAAAAACCAAGGATTATTATTATACCGAAAATGCCAATGGCAACGGACGGGGACATAAATTTTTTATTTTTATCTATTTTAAAATCTATTTTAAAATTTATCTTGACATAGTTTTTATAAAATAGCATACTTTAAAATATAAGTGCAAATAAAAAGCAAATAAAAAGGATAATATTTTATAAAACTTAAATAAAGGAGCCGGTTATGCGAAGTGAGCCCGACAGTAGTAACTATCGCACTATCATCTGTCATTGTTGTTTAACAAATACAGGAAGTGGCTTTAGCTCGTTATTTAAGAGTCGAATATTAAAAAATACAAATTTTTCACCGGCCTCGTCAATTTATCTGATTTAATCCGCTTTGTATAATCTTTTAATATTTCTCTCTTTCAGGTAAGCAGTTAAAGTTACTTATAAAGAGAGAAAAAAATGTTAAAGGATAAAATCTGTAAAACCTGCATGGCAATATTTCTTTTAATCCTTGCACCATTTTTCTCCCTCGGCGTTTATAAAGCGTTTAACCTTATGCGGCTCAATGCCTTAAATGCCTTAAATTATCCACATAATTTTTAAATGCGGAGGTGAAAATTGAAAGAAGATTACAAAAATAAACTAGACGAACTGCCTGTCGATATAAAACTTAGGGCGGTCGACAGGCTTAAGGTTCATCTTATGCGGCAAAAATACGGTTATTTTTCCAGGCTTTGCCTGTTGCTTGCATTAATAGGTCCAGGGATATTGGTTATGATTGCCGACAACGATGCAGGCGGAGTTATAACCTATGCGCAAACAGGCGCCATATTCGGAATTGGATTTTTTATTCCATTTATGGTATTAATGCTTCCGGTTGCCTATATAGTTCAGGAGATGACCGTCAGGTTAGGCGCCGTTACGCACAGGGGGCATGCCGAAATGATATGGAAAAGATATGGAAAATTTTGGGGGCTGTTTAGTCTTCTCGACCTTGTCGTTGCAAATATTTTAACATTGATAACGGAATTTATCGGGATTACGCTTGGCATGGAGGTTTTTGGGGTATCCCCGATAATCTCATCGATAGCGGCTATTATTGTTATCGCTTCCATTCAACTGTTTTTGCGTTATTTTACATGGGAGTGGATTAGCTTAAGCATTGCGGCATTTAATCTGGTTTTTATTCCGCTGGTCTTTTTTGTCCCGCATCTCCACTGGGGAGCCGTTGCAAAAAGCTTTGCCTCATGGCATATACCCGGCGGAGTAAGTTCGCTTTTTATATATGTGATTCTGGCAAATCTGGGGACTACCATCGCCCCGTGGATGTTATTTTTCCAGCAGTCTTCGGTCGTGGATAAGGGGCTTACCGTTAAAGATATCAGGGACGGACAGATAGATACCTTTATAGGTTCTTTTGTTATGATAATAGTTGCCATCGCACTAATTATAATAACCGGTTTTACGGTTTATAGCGCGAATAACACCGCTAAGCTGGATATACAAAATATTCTTTCTATCGTTTCTTCGAAAATGGGTCCTCTTGCAATGAAGCTGTTTGCTTTGGGGCTTGTGGAGGCCGGTCTTATAGCCGCGATAGCGATTTCCGCAAGCACCTCATGGGCGATGGGCGAGGCATTCGGTTGGCCGAGAAGTATCAATCTTCCCCCGCTTAAAGGCTGGCACTTTTACCTTCCTGGACTTATAAGTATTATATTTGCGGGTTCGATAGTTCTTATCCCGAATGTTCCGCTGGGCTTTTTAAATTTGACCGTCCAGGTCATAGCTTCCATTTTTATGCCTGCGGCAATGATGTTTTTGCTTTTATTGTTAAACGATAAAGAGATAATGGGGGTTCATGTCAACAGGCCGTGGCAAAATATATCCGCTTTTATTATAGTCGGATTTCTTATGCTGATGAACGGATTATACGGCATAACGGTAATGTTTCCGCATATCTTTGGTTGATTATTATATTCTAATTTAATTAACGGGAGAAAAAATGAATGAAAACAAGATTATAAAAAAAGTTAATCTGGACGAAGATTGGGAAGAGTTTGTCAAGAACGAAGGTCTTCTGGATTACAATAAGATACCGCTTAAAAGAGCGGAGATACGGGGGTGGATAAAAATAGCCTTCTGGTTTCTAAGGATTTATATATTAATTATGGTTATAATAGTAATAATCGGTTTTTCGAGGATACATTAACCGTTTATTCTTCTTTTTTCTTTAAAAAAATTTTTTAACAGGAAGGATGATTCTAACTCCATAATTCCCGCAACTATTTCTACATTATGATTAAGCCTTTCATCGTTAAGTGTACTATAAAGCGAATTTACGGCTCCCGCTTTCGGGGCTTTCGTTCCGTAAACCAACCTTTTTATTCTAGATAAAACTATTGCGCCGCAGCACATAAGGCAGGGCTCAAGGGTAACATATAAAGAACAGCCTTCGAGTCTCCAGTTATTAAGTTTTTTTTGCGCTTCTAAAATTACTTTTATTTCTGCGTGCATTATGCTTGATTTATCTTTTTCCACAGTATTAAAAGAAGATGCAATCAGTCTGTTGTCTATTGTAATAACGGCGCCGATAGGTACTTCACCTTCTTCTTTTGCCTTTTTAGCCTCGCCCAAAGCCAGTTCCATAAATTTAACATCATAATGATAATTCATAAATAAAATTATTAATTGAAATTTGTTCAGATATTATGGTATAAACAATAAGATATTTATTATATAATATAATACATTATGATTTTAGTCTAATAAAATTAGCAATAGTTTTTATAATTTTTATAAAGTGAATAAAAGGCTGCCGGATTATTTAAAAAACGAAATTTTAAAGATAAAGACCAAAAAAGATATTTCTAAAACTTCTCAGGTAATAAGGGAAAAAGAACTTAATACCGTTTGTTCTTCTTCGAGATGTCCCAATCTTAATCTCTGTTACTCAAATAAAACAGCTACATTTTTGCTGCTCGGAGATAAATGTACAAGAATGTGTCCTTTTTGCAATATAGATTATATCTCCGAAAATCCGGTTGTCGATCCGTTAGAACCGCAAAAGATAGCTTATGCCGTGAAATCTCTTAATTTAAAGCACGCCGTAATTACTATGGTTACGAGAGACGACCTGAAAGACGGCGGAGCCGGTATTATAATTAAAACCGTTAAGGCAATTAGAAAGAATACCTGCTGCCAGACCGTCGAGGTTTTGACATCGGATTTTAACGGTAACGAAAAAGCCTTTATGGATGTCGCCGACAGCGGTATAAATATATTCGGACACAATATCGAAACGGCAGAGCGGCTATATAAAACAATCAGGCCTTCAAGCTCTTACAAGCGGTCTCTAAATATATTAAAAACGGTAAAAGAGGAAAGACCCCATATTACTACAAAATCCGGAATTATGGTCGGTCTTGGAGAGCAGGATGGGGAAGTTTTTAAAACGATAGACGACCTTGCGGATAACGGCATAGATTTTATAACCATAGGGCAGTACTTAAGGCCGTCTCTTCAAAATATTCCCGTTCAACGGTTTGTCCCTTTAAAAAAGTTTATCGAATATAAAGACTATGCAAAAAAAGCGGGAATTAAGAATGTCTTTTCCGCCCCGCTCGTCAGAAGTTCTTTCGGCGCAGAAAAATTTTTTAAACATTCTTTATAATGATTTATAATGATTTTGATTGTTTTAAAATTTAAATAAAATTGTGTAAAATTACGGGAATTTCATCATGATAGAAGATTTTGAAACTATAAAAAGGCTTCCTCCTTATGTTTTTGCAGAGGTAAATAAGATAAAAATGGAGGCAAGAAAGCGCGGCGACGATATTATAGATTTAGGCATGGGCAATCCGGATTCGCCTACGCCGGGCTATATAATAGAAAAATTGATAGAGGCTTCCAAAAATCCCAGAAATCACAGATATTCCGTTTCCAGAGGCATATATAAGCTAAGGCTTGCTATAGTAAATATGTATAAAAAGCATTACGATGTCGATCTCGATCCGGATAGCGAGGCTATCGTTACCATGGGCATAAAAGAGGGCTTAAGCCATCTGATGCTTGCAACAATCAACAAAGGAGATGTTGCTTTTGTGCCGAATCCGACTTATCCGATACATGCTTACAGCGTCATTATTGCGGGAGGCGATGTCAGAAGCATACCTTTAATTCAGGGAGAGGA
>JAJYQZ010000096.1 GCA_021794335.1 bacterium | reverse complement strand
CTGAAGCTTTGGATATTGGCTGTTGCGGGCTTGGAATAATATTTGAGCCTTTTTTGTCAAATATACTGAAAAATAAAATTACATATGGAGTTGGCGGAGTTGTTTTGGGAAAGAAAATTAATTAATTCTATTTTCCATTTAAAAACTTCGTTAATGTCGAATAATGGCTCCGTTTTATTCAGGCAATTTTAATAAAGGGGGTGACGATATAATGGGGATAGAAAAGGTATATCCGAAAAAGAAATTGAGCATTCCGTCGGAAGATTACAAATACCCTTATTTGCTTAAAGACCTGGCTGTGGATAGACCGGATCACGTATGGTGCGCCGATATAACATACATCAGACTTTTAAACGGGTTCGCCTATTTATTTGCGATAATGGACTGGTATTCCAGATACGTTCTTGCATGGAAACTGTCCAATACGCTGGACGTACGCTTCTGCACCTACGGATTGGAAAGTTCCCTTACGCATTCAAAGCCGGAAATATTTAATACCGATCAGGGTTCCCAGTTTATCGGCAAAGAATTTACGGGAAGACTTTACGATTCAGGTATAAAAATAAGCATGGACGGAAGAGGTCGCGCATTCGACAATATATTTATAGAAAGGCTATGGCATTGAAAAAGCGCGTCTTTTTCAGGTAAAATACGAAGAGGTATACCTCAATGTATATGAAACTATCAGAGAAGCATATAGAAGGCTTTCAGATTATTTTAATTTCTATAATAACGAAAGACCGCACCAGTCTTTGGGATATAAAACGCCGTCGGAGGTGCATTTTGGTTAAAGTTGCTCACAGCTAAATTTTTAACGCTCTATCAACAGGCATAAAGCCGCCTATTGATAGAGCTAAACTTAGCTGACCGGTTTATTAACAGATTTTCCAACAACATAAAACCGTTATTGAAAAATCTATCAATAAACCTTGACCAACTTATGCGGCGGCGGTTATAATATTTTATTAGCAACTAAAAGATAGGAAACATATTAATAATTAAAATAGTAAATTAATTAATGCTAATACACCTTAAGATATTGAAATTTTAGTCTTGACTTTGGGGAGTAGTATAGTCGGCGGATAAGTTTTCTGAGCGTCAAATTTCCGACGATGTCAAACTAATTAGCTATAAGTAAATACGCGGTTTTATGCAATCCAGTCTTTGGCAAGAATATTGCACTCAAAATAATAAGGGGGTATATATGAATTTAAATGGAAAAATTTACCAAGTCGTCGTCGTAGACCCGCCGTGGAACCAAGGGAAAACCGGCAAACGAAAAACGCGTCCCAATCAAACCACAACATTGGATTATCCTACCATGACCAAAAACGAATTAATGCAACTGCCGATAAATAATTGGTCGGACGATAACAGCTTTCTTTGGTTGTGGGCAACGAACTCCAAGGACCGCAACACCGGGGAACCTATATTGAAAATGGCGTTCGATTTAATGGAAGAGTGGGGTTTTAAGTTTTATACCATGATTACTTGGAATAAAAGAACGGGTCCGTGTCCGTTTGGACCGTATCAGGTTATAACCGAACACATATTGTTCGGTTATAAGGGCAAGGCCGTTTTTAACCGTGAGTGTTTCGGCAAAATGCAGACTTGTTTTACCGAAACACCGACAATGCACAGTCTTAAACCGGATTCTTTTTATCAGCAGATAGTTAAATATTTTCCCGGCAACCGGCTGGATGTTTTTGCTCGGCAGGTGCGAGATGGGTTCGATGGATGGGGTAATGAATACGGAAAAATAACTATAAATGAAAAACGTTCGGATTTAACAAAGAATGGCGGAAATCACCAAAATATGACATATCAAAGAGAAGAAACATTTTTTTGGGGTTAAAAAATAAAAACTAATCAAAGATGCGATTGCAGAAATGCTTTCAAAAAAGCCTATGGTAAATAAAGATTCTAAAAGATATAATGAATTGACAGGCAAAGAATGGCTTCGATACTCCTTTAGTATTTGGCGGGAATTTAAAAAAACAAATGAAGAGAGGAAACTCGAACATCCAGCCATGTTTCCCGTACAGCTTGCTTATAGAGTAATAGAGGTATTCACGAAGAAGCGAGGGGTTGTTATAGATCCTTTTTTGGGTATAGGAAGTACCGTTGTTGCTGCCTATCAGAAACAGAGAAAGGGAATTGGATTCGAATTATCGGACGAATTTTCAAGTATAGCACGAAAGAGACTCAAAGAAGAAAAAAACGGTATATTGGATGACAAGGATTTTATAGAACCAAAAATATACAATAAAGACTCGAGAAATTTATTGGATTATGTCAAAGTCAATAGCATAGACCTATGCCTAACATCGCCACCGTATTGGGATATTCTCAATATGAGAAGAACTGCCGATGGGAAAAAAATATCCAAATATAGCGATTCTAACACTGACTTGGGAAATATTAACGATTACGACTCTTTTTTGGAAGAATTGCAAAATATTTTTAGAAGCGTATATGTGGCGTTAAAGCCAAATGGTCATTGCGTCGTAGTTTTAATGGATATAAGGAAAAAAGATAAATTTTATCCATTCCATTCTGATTTAGCCGATAAAATGAAAGCTCTTGGGTTCGAGCTAGAGGATATCTTTATTTGGGATAGACAACATGAATATAACAATATGAAGCCTCTTGGGTATCCTTATATTTTTAGGGCAAATAAGGTTCATGAGTATGTTTTAATCTTTAAAAAGAGAGCATAAATTGGATAATGCAGAATTAGCGTATCTGTTGGGAATGATTACCGGAAAAGGCACTATAGTTCGCGATAAGGATTATACGTCGATTTACATGGAAATCCCTCATAAAAATTTATTCATCGAAGGCATGGATGTGCAACTTTCGGTGAAAGCAAGCCTTGAGGATATTAGAAATATACTTGAACCACTTATAGGCGTAAGAATTACCTCGACACCCATGATAAGTAAGACAATTTTGAGGTTTGTCAAAAGTAATGATGATTTCTTGATAAGAGAAATAAATCAGCATTTTAATAGACTTTCCACTTGTAAAGATTTCAGGATACCTCAAGGGATTATTGGTTCCCCATTAGATATTAAAAGGGAATTTATGATCGGTTTAGCCGATGTTACCGCCCATATAAGAAGGAGTAACGCTGCCTTCGGACTTGGGTACGGCCATAGGGTATATATCGAGATTCCGGCAAATTGGCTTCTGGTCGTGGATATCGCCAACCTACTCTTGGATTTAGATATTCCCATTCACACCATTGACTGGGGTCATCCAAATATGAGAGACCCAAACCTTGAAGATTATAAAAAGGGAAAGCATAACGTATGGTTTCGAGAGCATCAGGTAAAAATATTCGCTGATGAGTTTGAAGGGGTCGGTTTTAGAATGGCCCATAAGAGCAATACCCTTAGGGAATTTGCGGATTTTAATAGAGATTCATGGGACCAAGATAGGCAAAATAAACTTAGAATTGCAAAGTCCGAAACCCAAAAAAGGAAATTTGAAAAACAAATCGGACATCTCGAAATAGTGCACCATAAATTTTACTGGGAAACAAGAGAACCTAACAGACCCAAGCCGCATCATCCCATGGAGGGCAGCGAGAAAATTCCATCGGAAATAAGAGGTAGGCATTTTGATTCGTGGAAAGAGATTTGTAACGCATTAGGCTATCCCAGGGGATAATATGAGTATAAAAGAAGAACAACTTTATCCAGAGATCGAAGAGTGGCTCAAGAAATACCTGGAAGATAGATATTGCAGATATCAAGTAACAACTACTCACAATACTTCAAGGATTTTCCTGGATTCTTATTTAAACGGCATTGGAATAGAAATCAACGAAGCAATTGGTTTAGCAATTAAAGTCGATATTGTCGGTGTCTTAAAGAAAGGCAAAGAAATCAAACTCGTCTTCGTTGAAGTTAAAGATCAGGCGCTGAATCTTAAAGATTTAGGTCAATTATGGGGCTATACCCAACTTATTAATCCAATCGAATCATTCCTAATCTCTTCTAAAGGGTTGGGGACATTAGAAAAAGTATTTAAAATTCTAAAAAGAGAAGACCTTTTACGCTATGGTTCTAAAAAAGAAAAAATGATGAGAGTATGCGGGTGGGATTCTCGGAAAAAAGCAATAGACTATGCTAGTCTTCTACCCAAATTGTAGAAACAAAGGAAACATAATCAATGGGATTTTCTGACCGTTCGGCAAATCAAACAGATTAATCGATCTTCTAACTCAGTATTACTGGAATAATCCGATAATAAAAGGTCAATATAATATTTTTCATGAACCATACGGCTATGAAACACATTTGCAGATTAAGAATGTATCACAATAATAGTATAAAAAAATTTTTACTGGAATTTAATAAGGGTTACCAAGATTTAATTATATCAGACGACTGATACAGAAAATTGAACGGCTTCTATTTTCACAGAAATCTCTTTATTTTAGGGCATATACCATTCCCTATCCCTTATCATTTTCTGTACATCGTGGCCAGCCAGATTATAGTCGAGCGTTAGAATACTTTTGCAATCAATATCTTCCTCGCATTTTTTACATAGTGTTTGGGAAAATTCTATCTTTCCATCTTTGTCTTTATTAAATAAATTAATTGTTATTTTTTATTTTACTTGCTAAACTTATGCCTAATTTTATACAAATTTTTCAAATTAGGCGTTATGTCGTTTTTCTGCAAATACAGCAAGGCGTTTCTTGTTTCGATAATGTTATACGAATATTTGGTTTTATTCATTGTATCATAAATTTCCGAAAACCAGAAAGGAATATAATCCATGCTCCGGGACAATTTTTTGACGGTTATTTTATTGACGCTCAGGAATTTTAAGATACTTTCTTTGCTTTCCAACAGCCGCATTAATGCCGAAAAAATGACGTATTGCTCTTTTATGCCGAGTTCCATGACATATGGTATTCCCGGCGAGTTAGATGCTGGCAAATCCTCCGCCCCTAAAATATTTTCCTCTATGGGTAAATTTTTCCGGTATCCCCATTTGATAAACTTTGAAAAATGGTTTAACATATCGAAAAACAAAAAAGAATAATAGAATCTGTTTTCGAATTCGAATATGCCTTTATTTAGTATATCGTAAAGCTTTTCTATGGCCTTTAATCCTTGGGAATTTTCGTTTATAAATTCTGGTTCCGCCTGTTTAAAAGAAAGTCCGCATTTGCGGCAGTGCGGGAAGTTCCCGTCGTAGAGCCTTTTATTCAAGACGAAAGGCGTTCCGCAGGACGGGCAGGAGTCTATTAGAAAGCATTTATGCTTTGTGCAGGCGGTTGAGAAAAACAGTCTCCATTTTTTACGCAAATAAGCCTGATTATCTTCGTTGAGGCAAACAGGGCATATCCGCTGGGCAAACTGTCTTATGTTTCTTTGCCGTCTATAAACAGGTATTATGAATTTATTCCTATTATTCGAATATATTTTTTCGGCAAGATAGCTTTCGTAGGATTTTAGCGTCATGCCGTAAATCCTTTCCTTAATAAAGCCTGTTTTGTCCGCCAGTTTTGCGGTTAAAATATCGTAGCAGTACAGGTCTAAATCCGTGTCCCATAACCTGTAATCGTATTCGGGCAGATATAAAT
>JAJYQZ010000129.1 GCA_021794335.1 bacterium | reverse complement strand
CTGAAGGTCGTGGCTTCGGACGAGGGTATCGTCGAGGATTTAAAAAGCTACTGCAAAAAAACTAACCACGAATTCCTGTCTTACGAAATAAGCCTTCCCGAGTACATAGTTTATGTGAGAAAATAGACCCGAGCCCGACAAAGAAGAAAGAGAAACCCAAATCCCGATTTAGAAAATATTTATAAGTTCTAATGCTAAATAATACTGGATTCCCGCTTTCGCGGGAATGACATTTATATGGATTACCGCTGAAGGGGTTGGGACATCCAATAGGTAAAATTTTAAATCACTGTATTGTCATTCCCGCGAAAGCGGGAATCCAGAAAATAAATTTCTAAATCGGGATTTGGGAGAAAAAAAGGATATTGACATTAACAAAATAGGTAATATAATAAAATCATAAAAGAAAAATAACGATATTGCCGATATATTAATCTATATATCAATATAGATTAATTAACGGTTTTATTTTAAGTATTGACAAGCGATAAATTTAAGTATATATATTATATATATTAAATCATATATTGCTTATAACGGTGGGTTTAAGCCTATAAGCGCAAGGCATGCGGGAACAATAGACCGTTAAAATGTGAAATAAAACTTAAAAAATAAATTAAAATATTAAATATAAGGAGGTGGAGAGGGAGAAAGAGATTAAAGCATGCCATCCCCGCAGAGTATCCGGACGGGGGAGTTGCAGTTCAATAAATGTTTGTTAGTTCTGTTTTTTTATTAATTTTTAATTTTAACTTTAAGAGAGAGGAAAGTTATGAAAAAGAAATTAGTAGTAACTATGATTGCCTTGTTTATTTTGGCGTTCTCATTTGTTACCCTGCCGAAAAAAGCAAACGCAATTCCCGCTTTTGCTCAAAAGTATCATTTTTCATGCGCAGTTTGTCACACTGTTTTCCCAAATCTTAACCCGTTCGGAAGGGCGTTCTGGAGAAACGGCTTCAGACTTCCGGGAACAAACGGAACACCGTCGGACGCAACGCAGATTACAGAAGGTTTAAGCCTTCCGAACCCATGGCCGATTCCGGTAATGGTGGAACCGATTATTTCTTATCAGCACTACACGAATGAAAACGTATCTCCCGCAACCGATGCATTCGGCGCAAGCGTAGATATCGTCGATGCGGGCGCATTTAAGTTATACACGCCTCTTGCAAATTCATTATCTTTCTATGTGCATTACGGATTTAGCGCAGGAAAGGGTCAGATTAACGGCAAGCAGATATTTGCATCTATCAACGGCTTGGGCGCCGGTTTCGGCGTGCCGTCGCACCTGTTTAATTTAAAATTGGGTCAGGTTACAACCGCAAGCCCGTATTTTTATAGACAGGCGCCGTTTTATATTACAGGAGGTCCTGTGCAGAATGGGCAGGGCTTATATGTTGGTTACGACTCTGAGAACGCTAATTTAATTCACGCCAGAAACGAAGGTTTTGCCCTCTACGGAACGCCCGGTTATCATTTGTGGTATAAAGTAACGGTTACGAACGATGCAGGCAGCAACACAGGTGAAGCGGCTAATTTATATTCCGGACCGGATAGTAGTGGTAATTACACCAATACGCAAGTTTCAAACGCAATGGAGTATTCTTACCAATTAAAGGAGTATTATCCTGTCCCTATGGGTCAGCTTGAGTTTGGATATTATGGCGCAACAGTTGCGGAGCCAACAGGAACAATATCAGGAACAAGCTCTCCTGCCGGTGGTACTTGGACTAATCGTGTAACTATTAACGGTTTGGATGTCGATCTTGCCAACGATATTTACGAGCTTGGTTTAACTTATATGGTTCAGAGCGACAATCATCCTTACGGAAATCCGGCTATACCGTCAACATCAGTGTTGTTAGACAACAGTACAGTTGGCAATACTAACTCAAGCAACGGTTATTCAACTTTCGAGGTTTACGGAAGATATTTATTGCCGCAAATCGGAAATGGCTTGATGCTATCTGCTGACTATGCCCAGTATTCGTGGACGCACAAAGATTTGCAAGAAGGCGGGATTAACAGCAACCCAACATCCTGTGAAAATGCTGGATTATACCAAAGCGGGACGTACACTTCTTCCAACGGTTGCACCAACGAAGGTATAAAAGACGCGTTTGCCATTAATGCTGAATATAACTTGGCTTACAATGCCCATTGGTATCTTGGATACTTGTTTACCAACAAATCCCAGGATGACACAATCGGCACGGGTCTTGACTTCGCATTCTAATTTGGCTAATGCAAGGTGGTTATAAAATTAAAGCGGAAGGGATTAATCCCTTCCGCTTTTTTTAAATATAAATAAATAAAGGGGTCAGATTTATTTATTTCCTTACTCCCGACTGCATTTGCCGTTTTTTCTTTCCTTTTTCCTTTCTCCCGATTTGACATGCTGTTAATGTTTATATAAAATATAATCATATTCATATTAATATGTAATTTGATATGCCGACAATTTTAAGAATAGGCAAATATAGATTTTTTTTCTTCAGCAACGAGGGTAATGAATCTCCGCATATTCATATTGAGTCTGATGAAATTATGCAAAATTTTGGCTTGAAGGCATTGTTCTTGCTAAGTCAATTGGATATAATGCGAAAGAATTAAACGAAATCAAAGGAATTGTTTCAGAAAATATTAGATTTATTAAGGATAAATGGCATGAATACTTTAGCAATTAAATCAAAAGAATCTCTGGCTTCAAATGTTAGGTTTGATTCCTATATGATGTATATCAGCTTGTTAGACGGCAGGGAAATAGGCGTTCCTCTCGAATGGTTTCCAAAACTTCGTAATGCCGGGGAAGCGCAAAGGAATAAATGGCGATTAATAGGTAAAGGAATCGGCATACATTGGGAAGAAATAGACGAGGATATTTCTATAGCCGCGTTATTATAAAGTATGGACAGGAAATCGTGTCGCGGATATGTTATACCCGAAAATATTTATAGGGTTGGTTTATTATAAATACTATAATATCCATAGATTATATATTGTGCTTTGGTATTAATAATAAATTTAAATGTAATCGGCTTGAAATTAAAAAAAGGGGGAAGCAAGTATATGGATTACGGTTTAAAAAACAGGCTTTCGAGAATTATTAAACCGAAGGATAAAAGAACGGTCATGCTTGCGATAGACCACGGTTATTTTATGGGTCCTACGGGCGGGCTTGAGGATGTTAAAGGCGCTATTGCCCCGCTTTTAAATTATGCGGATTCGCTGATGCTCACAAGGGGCATATTAAGAAATCAAATCGAGGCGGGTATCGATATTCCGATTGTTTTGCGGGTTAGCGGAGGGACAAGCATATTGAAAGACGACTTGTCCGATGAGGATATTACCGTTTCGATGGAGGACGCCGTAAGGCTTAATGCAAGCGCCGTAGCTTTATCGATATTTATCGGCTCTAAAAACGAAAAGCAAGGGATAATAAATCTTGCAAGATTGGTCGATGAAGGAAATAGATACGGTATTCCCGTTCTTGCGGTAACGGCGGTCGGAAGAGAGATGACAAGGGATGCCCGTTATCTATCCTTGGCCGTGAGGATTGCGGCCGAAACCGGAGCAAGCATTGTAAAAACATATTATTGCGATGATTTTGAAAGGGTGGTAAATACCTGTCCGGTTCCGGTGGTTGTTGCCGGAGGGAAAAAGACGGGTGAAAAGGAGGCTCTGGAGCTTGCGTATAATGCCGTAAAGCGCGGTGCGGCAGGCGTGGATATGGGCAGGAACATATTTCAATCGGAAAAACCCGTCAACATGATTAAAGCCGTAAGGGCGGTCGTTCATAAAGGACTTACGGCGGAAGAGGCTTATAATACCGTTTACAATATAATAAAATAATAAACAACATATACCCAAATCCTAAAATTGCCGATAGAAAATTTTAAATCTGGCATTTCCGTCCACATCAAAGACATGCTTTGATAAACGTGGACGGAAATATCGCTTACGCGGGAATGACTTTGCAGGTTTTTAAGTTTTCACCCAACGGGTGTCATTCCGAAGGAAGCAGGAATCCAGCGTTATTTAATATTAGAACTTATAAATATTTTCTAAATCGGGATTTGTGATATATAGATAGCTATATGATTTATAATTAGCAATGCCCGCGTTGCCTTTAGATTTTGGCAATAACTCGATTTTCGTGAGTCCTGCCCCGCCGCTCAAAGCCTCTTTATTTATAAGAGCATCTATAAATATTCAATATAATCATGAAACATTTTATTAAAAATTTAAGCATTAAATGGAAAATATTAATAAGCGCTTTTGCCGTTTTTTTCTTTACTATTTTCATAAGCGATGCTATCTTTCTTTACACTATTTATCAAACATTGTCCGGCAGGCATTATTTAAAAAATGCAAGGATAGCCAGAATCGTAATTTCGGAAATACAATACTCTTTGTATTTCAATAAAATTCAGTTTTTGAAAAAATATTTAAGGTCTAATATAAAAAATTACCGCATAATCAAGGGTATTTCGATATATAATCCAGAGGGGAAATTGATAATGAACAGCGGAAAGCTTTATGTAGCGCATAATCCCACTAACGATATTAACGATAAAGAAAACGGGGGCGGAGCGGTTTTAATTAGAAATATCGATTATAGCGGCAAAAAATTGGGGCTTGTTGCGATTAAATTCAATTTAAAAAAGGAGATTGAAGCCACTAATAACCGCGTTTTTTGGGTCGGGGTCAGATTTTCGCTAATAGCGCTCATTTTTATAGCCTTAGGGCTTTTTATGTTTTATATTATAACGGTTATTATCACGAAGCCCTTGCTCGAGATAAAGGAGAATATCGAAAAGATAAAAGACGGCAATTATAAGATAAGTTTCAAGAAAAGGTTAAACGACGAAATCGGAAGCGTTATAAGCGCGATTAGCTCGATGGCGTTGTCAATCGAGGAATATACTAAAAAGATTGATTTAGTGAATAAAGAAAAGAACGAATTGAATTGCATGGCGATTATGGGTGAAATGTCGGCTAATATAGCGCATGAGGTTAAAAACGCCATATATATTATTTCTTCCGCAAATGCATATATATCCCACGAAACAAGAAATAAGATAGTATTAGAGGTTACCAATATAATAAATAATGAAGTAAAAAGACTCGATAAAATGACCATCGATTTCTTGAGTTTTTCCAGACAAAGAAATCCCGAGCTGGTTCCGGTAAATATAAACAGGCTGATTGACGATTCGGTAAGAATATTAAAATTAGAAATAGATAATTTAAATATAAAATTAATAAAGGAATTCCAAGAAGACCTGCCTATTATTAATGGGGATCAGGAGCTACTTAAACAGGTTATATTAAACTTAATAATAAACGCAATGGATAAAACATATAACACAGGTAATAAAATTATTGAAATAAAAACGGTTTTAAGAGGCGATTTTATAAATATCGAAATTATCGATAACGGCGAGGCTATACCCGAAGAAAATATAGAAAAGATATTAAAGCCGTTTTTTACGACGAAAAAAAACGGCTCGGGGCTTGGTCTTCCTATATCTATGCGTATAATTAAACTTCACGGGGGAACGATAAATGTTTACAGCAAAGATAATAAAACCGCGTTTGTGCTTGTAATTCCTAAAGCCGTCGGGTCGGGTATCGTTAAATGAAGAAAATATTATTAATCGATGATGA
>JAJYQZ010000264.1 GCA_021794335.1 bacterium | reverse complement strand
TTTGACAAAAGCCCTATCAGTATAATATTGGCAACCTTGATATTTCCTAAAGACATTGCCGTTTCTTTATTATTAACCATAAGCAGTTTATCGAAATTAATTTTTAAAGCCCCGCTAATCTCCGCAAGAGAAATCCTGTCATTTTCACGGGTGGATGCCCACAATGGAATTTTACCACAGTTTGACGAAATTATTAATGTTTTTTTATCCGCAAAATCTTTGGCATATCTTAAAGTTTCGTAAATATCGAATGAAAGAAGTATATCGGCGCCATGCCCCGGTATAAGCGGCGAGAATACCTTATCCCCAAATCTTATATGAGCCCCGACGGAACCGCCTCTTTGAGACATGCCGTGAACCTCCGAAGTCTTAACATCGAAGCCTTTCTCGTAAGCGGCATTACTGATAATCTTTCCGGCAAGAACCACGCCCTGTCCGCCGATTCCGCATACTAATATATTTTGCGCATCCATAGTTTAAGATCTGCTCCCAAAATTGCCGATAGAAAATTCTAAAACTGGATTCCCGCTTTCGCGGGAATGACTGCGCGGAGTATTTTCGCGGGAATAGTTGGGTGAAAAGATAGAATATAGCAAAGTCCCAACCTGCGTACCGTTCATTTTGTCATTCCCGCGAAAGCGGGAATCCATATAACAATTTTCTATCGGCAATTTTGGGTCTGTTAAGATTTCTTAAGATTTAATTTCTTCGATAAAGTTAAATACGCATATGTCTTTGCAAATAGAACAACCGATGCACGAGCTATCGATAAAAGGAATCGGTTTATTATTATCCAAAAAATTCTCCGAATTAAGGATAGAAGGGCATCCGATTTGCATGCAGAGATTGCATCCGTTGCAACCTTCGAGTATTTTGAATTTTTTACCTAAATCTATTTTGACGGGATATAAAATGCACGGCCTTTTTGTGATAATCACATTTAAATTTTTGGAGCTTAGCGCCTTTTTTAAGGTTTTATAAACGGCGTTATAATTATACGGGTCAATTATGTATATTTCATCTATTCCAATGCCTTCCACTACTTTTTTTATGTCTATTTTGTTAGATACGACTTGACCCTGAGACAGGTTTTTACCGGTTCCGGGATGATCCTGTCCGCCCGTCATCGCGGTTGTCGAATTATCCAAAATAATTGCCGTGAAGCAGGCGTTATTGTATTTTGCGTCTATTAATGAAGTAATACCGGAATGAAAAAATGTAGAATCCCCCATTATGCCTGCAATTTTTTTAGGCGAGGAATTTGATAAAGATAAGCCCTGCGCCGCTCCAAAGGCAAGTCCCATCGATATGCAGCTATCCATTGCATTTAGAGGCGGTAATGCGCCAAGGGTATAACAGCCTATGTCTCCCATAACCGGAACCTTGAGTTTTTTCAGGGCATAAAATACGGAGGTATGCGGGCATCCGCTGCAAAGAGCAGGAAGCCTTTGAGGCAATTTTTCCAAAAGACTGTCAAGTTTGCTCAAGCCGCCTTTTCCCTGCAATTTGTCAGACGATTTATTGTCATATTTTTTAATAAAGCCGGCGCTTATAAGCCCTTCTTTTACCATATCAGGCGTAAGTTCTCCGAATCTGTTAAAAATCTCTTTGCCCCTTAAGTTTATGCCTATGGAGGATATTTCATTTTGTATGAACGGTTCTAATTCCTCGACTATAATGACGCTTTTTACTCTTTTTACAAATTCTTTAACAAGTAAATCAGGAAGGGGATAAGAAAAAGAGAGTTTTAAAACCGAGGCGAACGGAGCAATTTCTTTAACATACTGGTAGGAAATCCCGCTTGTAATTGCTCCAAAATCAAGGCTGTTATATTCGATATTGTTAATGCCGGAATTATTTGAAAATTCCTGCAATTTTTTTAGCCTTTCTATTGCAATTTTATGCCTCTTTCTTGCATAAACAGGAGCCATAACAAATTTTTCTATGTCTTTAATGTACGGTTTTTTTTCAGGCAAGAATTTTTTGTTTTCCAAATTTGAATTCATATTCGGCAGATAAGCCGGTTCAATATGGACAATACTTTTTGAGTGGGATATTCTTGTAGTCGTTCTGATTATAACGGGCGTATCGAACCTTTCGCTTATTTCAAAAGCCTCATAGGTAAACTCAAAGCATTCATTGCTATCCGAGGGTTCAAACATCGGAACTTTGGCAAATTTTGAATAAAACCTGTTGTCCTGTTCGTTTTGAGAACTGTGCATAGCAGGGTCATCGGCGGTGACAATGACTATGCCGCCGCGAACCCCCGTTATCGCAAGAGTCATAAGCGGATCCGAAGCTACATTAAGTCCGACATGTTTTGTGGTGAACATAGACCTTTTATAACCGATAGATGCGCCGATCGCTATTTCGAGCGCCGTTTTTTCGTTTATCGACCAGTTAACGATAGTATTGTTAAATCTTGCAAGATAGGGAAGGATTTCGGAACTTGGGGTGCCCGGGTAGCCTGTTGCCACATGAACGCCGGCTTTGTAAGCGCCGGCGGCTATTGCTTCGTTGCCTGTGAGAAGGGCAGCGCTAATTTTTGCAGTTTTATTTATTATATTCACTTAAAAGTTTCTGCCTGCAATTAGGGGGATATACTTTATATTGTTTTTATGGTATTATAGAGCAAAGCCATAAAGGCTAAATAGCTAATGGCAGGGCAATCCGAGAAAACACGCACATTCTGAATCAATACCGTTGCTTTCTCTCGAACCTGGCGGGGTTTTCGATCTTCCTGCCGTATTGTCGGATTACCCACATTTAATATAACATATATTAAAACTTTTTGAAAAGCATTATTTTCTTTAATTTTGCAATAGAAAATATTTAGATGTTTCTTTTATATGTAAATACTGGATTCCCGCTTACGCGGGAATGACACCCGTTGGGTGAAAACCTAAAAACCTACAAAGTCATTCCCGCGTAAGCGGGAATCCAGAAATAAAATCTCTATTGCAAAATTAAGGATTTTGATTAATATATATTAAACTAAAAATAATAAATTTAATAAAATAGTATTAAAACAAAGGGTTAAACGGGGAGAAAATAGAGTGTGTAGAATGATTGGGGTTATGTCAAAAAATAAAATCTATTATAAATACATAATCGAAGACAGAGAAAACGGGGGAGCATTCCACAGCCTTAAAGCGCAGTCTAAAAAGGCTTACGATGCCCCTCACAAAGATGGTTTCGGCATATATGTTATGTCGTTTAAAAACAACAGGCAAAACAATGAAGATAGAGAACCTGATCGCGAGTTTTTATTTAAAAGCGGAACCCCTATTACCGAAAGCGCAGAGTTATCCGAAAGACTTAATTATATTAACGGAAATCTTTTAATATCACATATAAGACTGGCTTCAAGCGGAAAAGGGGAGATTGACAATATCCATGCCCACCCCTATGTGAGCCCGGATTTTTTTGAAGTTAAGGGGATTAATAATGTTACCGATTGGGAAAATTCGGACAGCCCTTATTCAAGCTATGTGTTGGCTCACAATGGGACGATTTATAACCTTGGAGACGAATCTATGACGGACTCGCAGGCCCTATTAAACTTGATTGCGCATAATTTTAAAAACGGAGTCGATTTTGACGGACTTAAAGATTTTATTTCCGATTTTGTTAATAGATTCGATTTTACCGCCATCAATTTTTTATTGAAAGATTCGAAAAACGACCTGTATGCGTTAAGACTTGCGAAGGCTAAAAATAAAGGGGAAGACCCCGTGAAGCAGCCGAGATTGGCATATTATTCCCTATATTACTTAATAGACGAAGATAAAGCCGTGGTTGCATCGGAGCCTTACGATTCCGACAGAGGGTGGAAGTGCGTTAACAATTATACATTGTTAAAAATAGATAAAGACCTTAACATTAGAACGGCGGAGATTAATTAAGCCGTGATTAATCGTGATGAAGAAATTTGTCATCCTGAACGGGGTCATTCTTTCTAATGTATTCCATAAGCATTGCCGCATGTTCTTTTTCTTCGTCCCTGTTGTGGGCTAAAATTTTTTTTAATTCCTCGTCTCCGGTAAGTTCGAATCTTTCTTGGTACCAGTTAATTGCTTGAAATTCTTCGATTAAAGATTGTCTTGCCATTTCAAGGTTTATTGTTTCTTTCGTTAAATTCGAGTTATGGTAATCTTCGCACATATACACCCCCCATATGCAAATATTGCTGTTATTATTCGGCTTACGCTCTAACAAGCGGCTCAATTATGTAAAATTGTACCCGATTTTTTCTTAAAAATCAAGTCGGTTAATATTCTTTAATTTTGCAATAGAAAATATTTAAATGTTTCTTTTATATGTAAATACTGGATTCCCGCTTCAGCGGGAATGACACCCGTTGGGTTAAAGTTTAAATTCCTTTATCGTCATTCCCGCTGAAGCGGGTTGGGACATCTTTTGGGTTAAAACCTCAATCCTCGCAAAGTCATTCCCGCGAAAGCGGGAATCCAGAAAATAATATCCCAAATCGGGATTTGGGATATTTAAATAGTTTATTAATATTTTACAATCCTTGAAAAAATTGTTTGAATTAGATAATATTAAAATATGGAAATAGAAAAAAAGGTTCTTGTCGCAATCGATTTAAATTTTGAAACATCTTTTATATTAACGCAAGCCGCTTCGTTTTTTAGGGAAAATGCGGCAAAATTTTACATTTTGCATGTAATCTCTTCCGCGCCGTTTTCTATAATAAACAGGAAGGCCAATCTTCGGCTTAAAATGAAGGAAGCATATGAAGCCGTGGAAGATGGATTAAAAAAATCGGGTTTATATTATTTAAATTATGAGATTTTTATATCTTACGGTTTCCCCGCATCCGAAATTCTTAATTTTTCGAGGAAAAAAGGGTCGGATTTAATTGTCATAGGAACTCATCAAAAAATAGGCGTTAAGGAATTTATATCAGGTTCTATTTCTTTTTCGGTTGCAAAAAATTCCCTGTGCCCCGTGCTTTTAATCCCGCTTAAAAATTCAATCAAATTAAGCAAAGAAGAGTTGGCTAAAGAACCTGCGGTATCTTTGGTAAATCCCTCATAAACTTTTGCATCGAATAAAATCACGGATATATTTTGGTATTTTATGTTAATTATATACGATTTTAAGACAGGGGTAATCGGCGGCGGCGACCATTTCCGTCTGTATCAAAGACATGCTTTGATAAACACAGACGGAAATATCGAAAAGGCATACGAGGATTTTTTTTCCAAGCGCTTGGAAAAAATATTTGAAAACTTTAAATTCCGTTCGGGAAAAAGGGATTTAGATTTAAATTTAGATAAAAAAGATTTATTAATTTCTTCTAAGATTATTAAGAAATCTTTAGATTTAAGGCAAAAAGAGCCTAAAACCGTCTTTAAAGCCATTATAAATATAAAAGTTAAACGATTTGAAACGGATGTGAACGCAAGCACAGAGGCGCTTAACATAAATGCCGAAATCGAAGATATCGTTTTAAATTATTTGCTCGAAAATAAAATAAAAGCAAGGAAGGCTAATGAAGAAGAAGAAGGCTTTTTTTACGGTAAAAAGAATAATATTTTTGAAAATGCAAAATATGCGGATAATACCGCCGGAAAAAACAAACCTAATGTTTTAATCGCGGGGATGGGTCCTGCCGGAATTTTTGCAGCCGTTTCATTCGTAAGCAATGGGATAAAGCCGATTATTATCGAAAAAGGGAAAAGAGTAGAAGATA
>JAJYQZ010000161.1 GCA_021794335.1 bacterium | reverse complement strand
GCCCCCATAAAATAATAGTCTTTGGTTGCATGAAGCCTTGCCCACGGCATCAGTATCTCGCCGGTAAAATTATCTTTATAATAAGGCTGGTGAAAATGCCATAAAAATAATACATTTATAGGGTTCATCTATTCTATTTTATCCCAAAATTTTCTACCTGCAATTTTGGGTTTATGAGTTGAGTTGAATAAGATTTTCTATGTATCCCCTATCCTTAGTTATGGCATCGTTTGTCAGCATTGTTTTATAAATTGCCACGGCTTTTTGAGGTTCTTTTATTTGGCTATAAAGGGATGCCTCCTCCAGCAGGGCATATTCCTGCAATTTAATATTACTTACCTTCGCCATATTGGAAAAATAAGTTATAGCATTATCGTAATTTTTTTGAAGTATGGAGGCAGCAGCCATGTTGCTGTAAGCTAAATAGGATAGGTTATTTGAATCAGGTTTAGGATAAATTTTAGTGTATTCGGTCAGATAAGATATTGCTCTTTTAAGTTTTCCGATTCTCATATAGCTAAGTCCCAGATAAAACTTAGAAATCTTATATGCGTGCGTTCCGTTATATTTATTTTTAAGCCTTTTAAAGTAGGAAACAGACCTGATAAGAACTTTTTGATTTTTACCGTTAAAAGACATGTAAAGCCTTACGCCTTTCCATAGTAATTTATTGGCGTTCTCATTTCTTTTATAATTATAATATCTGAAACCGAATATCCCTCCCGCTATTAAGACTATGATTACAAGACCTATTATAAGCAATAGTTTGTTTCTAACAAAAAAGCCTTCGAAATCTATTCCATCCATAATAAAACCTTTTAACTCCTTTTTATTAAATAAATTAATTTAAAAATATATACGGCATATACAGCCGTTATATTTTATATTTTTTTAACAAAGCCATCGCATTTTCTTTTAATTTGTCGAGTTCTTCTTTAGTTAATCCCGCTCCCAGTCCGACATTATTATATTTTGTTTCGTCCAAAATATCCGAAGGCGAATGGGCATCGCTCGAGATAATAAGTCCCGCACCCAACCTTTTAGCTATATTGCTAATATGCCCGTTTGCGAGGCAGTGCCCCTTTCTGTACGAAAGTTCTAAATAAATGCCGTTTTCCTTTGCCAGCTTCGCTTCTTTTTCCGTTATTAAACCGGGATGCGCCAGTATATCTATATCCTCGTTTAACGCCGCTAAATTTGTTCCTTTTTCCACCGGCTCGCTAAGCGTTTCGCCGTGAACGACAACAATTAATGCGCCGGATTTTCTTGCAAGATTAACGGCGCCTTTTATAAGCGCGGGCGGAACATGGGTTATCTCTACGCCCGGCAGAACCTTAAATTTATTATTATTTCCGTATAGTAAATTTATTTTTTCGCAAATCTTTTTAATATTAGATAAATTAAGCTCTATATTAGAAAAATCGGCATGGTCGGTAATTGCAAGAGCGTATGTCCCTGAATGTATCGCTCTTCTAATCAATTCAGCAGGTACAAGCTCCCCGTCCGAAAAAATTGTATGCGTATGAAAATCCGCTATCATTTTCATTTTATTTAGATAACCTCGCCGTAAAGCCTGTTATTTTCAATATGTGTAATATCCGCAATTCTCTTGTCCCCTATCCGTAAATTTTTATATTTGTCTTTATTAACGATATAGACCGTTCTATCGTTTAACCCTTCTCCTTTAAATAGTATGCCGTTTTTAAATTCAGCCGGATTTTTTTCTTTATTCACGGCCGTAATTGTAACATTAAGCCGTTTCCCCCTTAAACTATTTAAAATAGAACTAAAAACCTTTTTTTGCTTTTCAAAAACCATCCCAAGCCTTTCTTTTTTTTCATCCAATGAGACATCGTCTTTAAATTCGAAAGCTTTAGTAAAAGGCCTCGGAGAATATTTAAATCCGAAAAGAAAATCAAACCCTGCCTCATCTATAAGGGAAAGCGTCATATTAAAGTCTTCTTTAGTTTCCGTTGGAAAACCGACTATTATATCGGTGGAGAAGGCGGCATCGGGGCATTTTTTTCTAAGTTTTTCTATAAGATTTAAATAATCCCGCCTGATATAACCCCTGTTCATAGCGGAAAGTACCCTATCCGAACCTGCTTGAACGGGAAGATGAATATTTTTTGAAATCTTATCGTTTGAAGCAATCAATTCTATTAATTTATCATTAAAATCCTTAGGATGGGATGTTAAAAATTTTATCTTTTTAATGCCATCTATTTTTGTCAGCGACTCAAGCATATAAGAAAAATCTTTTTTATCGTCTTCGGGAGATAAATAAGAGTTCACATTTTGACCTAAAAGAAGAAGTTCTCTTACCCCTTTGTCCGCATATCTTTTTGCGCTGTTATATATTATTTCAAAAGGTATCGACCTTTCTTTTCCTCTTACAAACGGGACTATGCAATAGGAGCAAAAATTGTTGCATCCCTCGATAATCTTGATTGTTGCGAAGCCGCTATCTACCTTTTTATTATAAAAATATTCTTCGACCAAATTAAAATTTTGATAGTCGTCTTTTGCTGTTGCCTTAAATTCTTCCTTGAACCCTTTATCGTTTATATCGCCATTATAATTCTTTTCGAAATTACCGGCAAGAATCTCCGGAATGGATAATATTTCATCGGGAGCAAAACAATAATCTGCGGGTATATCGGCATTATTAACGCTAACCCCGTTCTCTCTTTTTAGTTTAATCTGTTTTGCAAAACAGCCTGTAAGAACTATTTTTTTATCGCCTTTTAATCTGCCAATCTCCGAGACGATCTTGTGATCGGCGTGATCCCTGACGCTGCAGGTATTAAGAATAACAATGTCGGCATCGTTAAGAGAGCCTGCTTTATCGAACCCGTTTTTTAAAAGGCCGTCTTCAATTAAGCCGGAATCGTGAAAATTCATCTGGCAGCCGTAAGTCTTTATAAAAATTCTATTTTTTTTAACGCCTTCCATAAAGTCATTATTTTGATTTTTTTACGAGGGCTAATCATTTTACTTAATAAGGTTGTTTTTGTAAATCTTGCTCATCTTAAAAAAAGGGGCTAATTTGTTTTGAACTCCGATACTTTCTCCTGTTTTTGGGTTTCTCCCCGTATATGAATCGTACTCCTTGATGCTAAAGCTCCCGAAACCCCTGATTTCGACCCTTTTTTTCTGAATCAAAGCCTCTTTTATCGTATCGAGTATTGTATTTACGACAGCCCCCGATATTTTAACGGAGATATTATTTTCTTTTGCAAATTTTTCAATGAAATCAGCCTTATTCATTAAAACCCTCTCTAAAATTACCCTATTAAATTATTATATAAATTACATAAGTTTATTTTTAAACTAAGAGTTTTTAGTCTATCACATAAGAACATCGGGGTCAACATCTATAATGATTTTTTGGGATGAAAAATATTTGGATAAGCGCGGATTTTGCTTTAAAATATTTATTAATTTATGCAGATTGGACATTCCGCCGGACGATTTTAGTATCGATTGATACCTGAAATTATTTTCTATTTTTTCGATTGGGCAGGGAGACGGCCCCAGTACCGATATATTTGCAAATCCGTTTAATTTAATTATTTCATCGATGATTTTTCTTAAACTTTGCGCTTTTTCTTTAAGTTTATCGAGATTTTTATCGAAGAGTCTTATTGCCGCTATTTTTGAATATGGCGGATAGCCGTATTCTCTTCTTATCTCAAGCTCTTTTTCGTAAAAACCGACGACATCGTGCATAGCCGCATAATTTAATACATAGTTATCCGCTATAAAAGTCTGAATTACGATGCTTCCCCGATGGCCGCCCCTTCCCGCTCTTCCCGAAACCTGCGTTAATACTTGAAATGCCTTCTCGGCGCTTCTAAAATCCGGAATGTTTAGCAAGCTGTCCGCTAAAATTACAACGACAAGCCCGACATCCGGAAAATCGTGTCCTTTAGTAATAATTTGAGTTCCTATAAGTATGTCTATTTCTTTTTCCCGCATTTTTTTAAATATGTCCAGTCCTTTTTTCCGGCTTTTTACGATATCGGAATCGATCCTTTCAATCTTAGTATTATCGTTGAATATCTGTTTTATATTATCTTCCAATTTTTGGATGCCTATGCCGTAAGGTTCGATATTGCCTTCTCCGCACTCAGGGCATAATTTTGGAACGCCTTCTTGATAGTTGCAGTAGTGGCATTTTAAAACCCCGTTTTCTTCCGTAATTTTATTGTGTTCTTTATGGTAAACCAGCGATATGGCGCAATTTTTACAAAAAAATTGATGTCCGCACGATGTGCAAATTAAAAATGTGGAAAATCCCCTCCTGTTTAAAAAAAGTATTACCTGCCTCTTTTTATCTATATTATCTTTTATAAATCCTATCGACCGGCTGGACAAAATTTTATCTTTAAATTCCCTTTTTCCCGAATTTTTAAATTCGTTTTTCAAATCTATTATGGCGACTTCAGGCATAGATTTTCCATTTATCCTATTTTTTATATAAATGTATTCATATTTTTTAAGTTCCTTTGCATTGTAATAAGATTCAAGGGCAGGGGTTGCCGAACCCAAAACGCAAACCGCGGAAGCCTTTTTTGAAATCATAACGGCAATATCCCTTGCATTATATAAAAGCCCCGCCTGCTGCTTATAAGAGCCGTCATGTTCTTCATCGACTATGACGAGTCCGTAATTTTTTAGCGGGGCGAAAATAGCCGATCTTGCACCCAAAATTAATTTGGTATCCCCGTTTATTATCCTGAACCAGTTAACTAATTTTTCTTTTTTGGAAATCTTGCTGTGAAATATTGCAAATCTATTTTCTTCGACTATCCTTTTAAACCTATTTTTTATCAGATATATAAATTGATTTGTAATAAATATTTCTGGAACAATTATAATAACTTGCTTGTTTAAATTTAAAGCAAATTCTAATAAATTGAAATATACCTCGGTTTTACCGCTTGCGGTAACGCCGTGCAGTAAAAATGTTTTGTAAATACCGCCCTCCATAGCCTCCTTAATTATATTTATCGAATTTGTCTGGTCTTTTGTAAGTCTGTAGGGAATATCGGAAATATCGGTTGAGCCTTCGCTATCATAATTTTCTTTATCGCTATTTTTACCGCCGTTTGCCTCTTCATAATATTTATCTAAGAGGTTAAAGTGTTTTATATCTATGGACGGCAATGCTGTTTCAAAAACCTTCGAGATATTTTCATGATAATATGAGGATAGGAAGTTATATATATCTTTGTGAGGTTCTTTAAAAAAAGAGGCTTTCGAAAGTTGATGTATTTCTTTTAATTTGATATTTTTTAATCTGGACTGATCGTTCCGGACTTGGATTTTAAGATTATATATATAGCCGTAAGCCGTTCTGTTTTTCAAAGGCGCCAGAACGGCTTTGCCCACTTCCGCGCCGTTTTTTAATTCTTCGGGTATTATATAGCTGAATTTAATATCGGTTCCGCTTTTTGGAATAACTATGTCGGCTATCATATCTTTGTATTATAACCTACATAAAAGCAAATAAAAACAAAAAAGCATAAGTAGTCAAACAAGCATGAAACAAGCAGGGCGTCAGGCCTATAATATTGAGGCCTGACGCCCTTCGCATATTTTTATATATAAAAATATAATGTTTCCTTATTTTTATTAGACTTTTGTTTCCTCTTTTACGGTTTTTCCGCCTTTCAAGGGATAAAAACTCCTTCTGTAATAATCATCTTCATTCAATTTGATCTTTTTCCCGGCATAG
>JAJYQZ010000151.1 GCA_021794335.1 bacterium | reverse complement strand
TTACCATTGACAAAAAAAATTAAAAATAATATAACAAAAATATCAAAAAAAATTATATTTTATTAAATATTTATATTGCAATAAAATAAGTTAACGAGAAATTGATAAAATTATAAATTAATTTATTACTTAAAGAACGAATGGGGGTTGGATTATGAAAAAGAAGACATTAATTTTAGGTTTATCTTTAGTTATCGTGCTTATAATATGTGCCGGAGTATTATATTATTTTTTAAACGGAAACGGTAATAGTAAATTTATTAGTAAAAAGAACAAATTTGACCTCAATTTCATTCCTGTTCAAATCGGATTTAATTGGGGCTATATCGACAAAACAGGCAAAATCGTTATTAATCCCCAGTTTCAATCGGAAGGCTATTTTATAAGTGGACTTGCCCCTGTTGAAATCGGATATAATTGGGGCTATATCGACAAAACAGGCAAAATCGTTATTAATCCCCAGTTTCAATCGGCAGACTATTTTAAAGACGGACTTGCCCCTGTTGAAATCGGAAATAAATTTGGCTATATCGACAAAACAGGCAAAATCGTTATTAATCCCCAGTTTCAAGATGAGGGTGATTTTGAAGATGGACTTGCCCGCGTTCTAATCGGATTTAATTGGGGCTATATCGACAAAACAGGCAAAATCGTTATTAATCCCCAGTTTCAATCGGAAGGCTATTTTAAAGACGGACTTGCCCAGGTGGAAATCGGACATAAGTTGGGCTATATCGACAAAACAGGCAAAATCGTTATTAATCCCCAGTTTCAATGGGCAGGCTATTTTATAAATGGACTTGCCCCTGTTGAAATCGGATATAAATTCGGCTATATCGACAAAACAGGCAAAATCGTTATTAATCCCCAGTTTAAAGATGAGGGTGATTTTGAAGATGGACTTGCCCGCGTTGAAATCGGAAATAAGTGGGGCTATATCGACAAAACAGGCAAAATCGTTATTAATCCCCAGTTTCAATTGGCAGGCTATTTTAAAGACGGACTTGCCCAGGTGGAAATCGGAAATAAGTGGGGTTTTATCGACAAAACAGGCAAAATCGTTATTAATCCCCAGTTTCAATGGGCAGGCTATTTTAAAGACGGACTTGCCCCTGTTTTAATCGGAAATAAATTTGGTTTTATCGACAAAACAGGCAAAATCGTTATTAATCCCCAGTTTTACCACATAAAATGGCCACGCTTGATTTCTTCGGTAGTGTATAATTAATTGCAGACTATAATAATGTCAATTATTTTTTAATAAAAATAAATCATTTTTATTAAAAAATTCCCCGAAGTTATTAAGCTGCCTTAGCCGTTAAAAAATCCTCATCCCACATAACATTGTTCTTAAGGAGCGCATTTATTATTCTTAAGAACTTGTTCATGCAGGCAACGATACAGACTCTGCCCGGTTTATTTTTTCCCTTAAGCCTTAAGTAAAATGCCCTTATCTCTTTATTGAACTTGATGGCGGAAACGGTCGCCATATATAGAACCTTCCTTATCAATGACCTCCCGCCGGTTATTCTGCCTTTTTTCTTTAGCTTTCCGCTTTCCTTGGGATACGGCGCAATACCTATCAGAGAAGAGAGTTGCTTTTTAGGAATTTTGCCCATTTCAGGCATGAGCGCCACTATCGTCATCGAAAGAACCCTTCCCGCACCGGGAATGCTTTCTATTACATCAATCTTTCCTTGAAAGTCCTTTCTGGATTTGATTAGTTCGTCCATCTCGTTTTCTATTTTTTTAAGCTCGTCTTCCAAGAAGGATATGACCCTTTCTATGCTCTTTCTTATCCCGTTTCGAGACTTTGACAGCCTGTTTTTCTCGCTTTTTACGGCGTTAAGTAGCTGCTCCCTTCTTTTGACCAGGTCCTTAAGTTCTTCTACACCTTCATCGATTGCGGTTATGGGAGTAGGTTTAATTGCCAAGGCAAAGGCGGATATGACCTTTGCATCTATTTTATCCGTTTTTGCGAGTACACCCATAGCCTCGGCATACCTTCTAACATTTTTTGGATTTACTATAACGGAGGGGATCTTGTGCCTCAGCAGAAAGTAAAATATATCCCTTTCATAACCGCCGGAGGCTTCCATTACGACAGCCCCCACCTGTAAATCCTTTAAAAACTTCAGTATTTTTTTAAACCCCCTTAAAGAGTTCTCGACGCTGAACACGTTTTTATTCATTGTAGAACCGACATAGATGTCTTCTTTGCTTATATCTAAACCCACATAAATATCCGTTTCCATAATAAATTAACCTCCTTCACATGCAACATACGGGCTTTTAAGCCCAACCGACTATCCAGAATAGTTAACGGGCCGGGTACTGTTAAAGCAAAAAACCGGGTTTATAATCAATCCCTGTGTAAATTTCTGTATCCCGGCCTTATAAAAACACAGTCATTCATAATATTACATAAATGTTTAACGCCATCCTACCACCTCTTGCTATTAAACCAATTTAAATTATTATAATCTATAAATAATAATAAAATATATCTATAAACTATTATACATGTGTAAATTAATTATACACTGCCGGCCGTGCATTCGATAACATATTCATAGAGAGATTATGGCATTGAAAAAGCACGTCTTTTCCAGGTGAAATATGAGGAAGTTTACATAAATGCTTACGAAACTCCGAAACAGGCTTATACCGTATTATCTTATTATTTCAGATTCTATAACAACGAAAGGCTTCGCCAGTCTTTGGGATATAAAACGCCGTATGAGGTGCATTTCGGTTAACTTAACAAGCAAAATAAAATATATTATTAATTAAAATAGTAAATTAAATAACGATAATACACCTTAAGACATTGAAATTTTAGTCTCGTATATAATATTTATATCTCGTATATAATATTTATATCTTAGTTTAATTAATTTATCTTTAAATGTTTATTTATTATTTGTTATAATTTTGGGCATATCTAATTTTGTCAAATCGCCTGTAACGGCAGATTGTAGTCAAGTCGGATAGCCCAACCCAAGCTTGGATAGCAACTAAGTCTGAAAAAAGACTGTATGTAACGAGACGAAGTTTATTTGGGCGCTTATAACAAAAGGAGGAAAGAAAAATGAACGTTATCGGAATCGATGTTTCTAAACTTACGTTATCCTGCTTTGACGGCAGGGATTATTTCGAGATTAAGAACAACAGAAGAAACGTAGCTTCTTTTGTTGCAGGGGCGGCCAAAAACAATGCAAGGCTTATTTATGAGGCTACGGGTCCTTATTCCTTAGCTTTGGATATGTCCGCAATGGAGATGGGCGTGCGGGTTTTAAGGGTTAATCCGAGAGATTCAAAGCACTTTTCCCAGGCTATAAAGCGCAGGAACAAAACGGACGAACTGGATGCGAAAATGCTCTGGGAAATGCAGAAAATAGCCAAAGAAGAAGATTACAAGGCATTAAAGGCCGACAAAAACGCTAAGGAGCTCGAAGAATTTCTTTCTTATTACGATTTCCTGCAGAAACAGATTGTAGCCCTTAAGAACAGGCTTGAAAGCGAGACGCTTAAGGGAAACAAGTGGATATCCAAAGAGCTTCAAAGGGAGCTTAATATGATTGAGAAAAAACAGGATAAGGCAGTAGAGAAAATGTTAGAAATCGTGCGTGGGGACAAGGAACTCTCCGAACGTTTTAACTGCGTCAAATCGGTAAGCGGAATAAACGACAAAAGCTCCCTTCTACTAACCGTATTTTTTCTTAAATACCCCGGAATGAATAAAAAGGAGTTAGTCGCCCTGGGCTGGCCTTGACCCGGTGGAGGCGACTTCGGGAACCTCCGTCAAGAAGAAAACGAGGATATCCAAAAGGGGTTCGGCCATTCTGCGCAAGATGCTTTTCATGCCGGTTCTTTCGATGCTTCGCAGGGATACCCCTTTTAAAATCCTGTATGACCGTATGGTCGAAAGGGGTAAAGTGAAAAAGGTGGCGGTTATCGCCGTCATGAAGAAAGTTCTTATAATAGCCCATGCATTGTTTACTAAAAACCAGGTTTTCGACAGGTCTAAATACTTAAGCGCCATAGGGGTAAAAAATTTAACGGCGGCATAAAAATTTTACTTGATTTTTAAATAGCAACTTGACACTATCTAAGAAAATATGATATATTTTTTACTAATTAACCAATAAAAAATAGGACTAACACGAAATATCTAACGCTACCGATTTAACTGGTAAAACATCCTTAATTGATTTGCTTTACGTCATCTATAACGGAAATCTTATAATAGCAAATGAGACGAGTGCGCCTCATATAGCGGTTTTGTTATAGACAACAGATGTATTTGTTGTCTATAACGGAAATCATTTTGGTCGGTTTGTTCCATATCCTAAAGAAATTTGCGAAAATTATCACGTAATTTATCATCCCGATATAGAAAAAAATTTGGAAGACTATAGAAAGTTGAGTAATAGTTACGGATATGGAAGCAAGTTGGATATAAATGAAATAACAGCAGAAAGCGTAATTAAAAATATGGTAAAATTTTTACTAATTAACCAATAAAAAATCAGACTGACACGGAATTTTAAAGGGTCTCTATTATTTTTTTAAGAAAAATATCAAATTGTATATTTCTATTCTTAGGTATTTGAGAACCAAGCCAGCCCTTGCTATTTTTATTATTGTCTTTTAATAATGGCTTTTTAAGTTTTATTGGTTTCGATAAGAAATAATATGTTTGATTTTTTGGTATATCTTTTAATTTTTCATTGCAATCATTAAGTCCTTTTTTCCATTTATTAACTAAATTTTCGGCGTTTTCTATGCCCTCAGCGAATTTATTTAACTTATCTTCTATATGATTCCAATCTTCTTTAATTTTACCATACTCTAAAGTTAATACGCCTAAAACCTTGGATATATAAGAAATACCTTCAGTAATAGTAATAGATTTATAATTTTGCACACCCTCTTTTGTGAAATATGGTGCAAAATACAGAGGTATTCCGTAGGTTTCTTCTCTAACATAGGAATAGCAATCTAAAAATCTTTTGATCCCTATAGATTTCTTCAAATCTTGAACTAAAATTTCCTTAAGAGTATTCATTTTATAACTCCCAATTATAAAATTTAACAGATCTTTAACTATATCTTTTTTTGGAAATGCTTTTTTATTTAATATATCGACTACGTTAAGCCAGCTTAAACTTACTACAATACCTTTTTCTATAATGGGTTCAACTATTTTTTCGGCAGTTATAAAACATAATATATTTTTTTCTGTTGTATTATCAAATCGTTTATTATATTGAGTTTTTTGACCCTCCACTTTATTAATTCCAACTTTACATTCTATTATAACATGCAATTCACCTTTTTCTTTTATTTCGATATCAGTTCTTCCGTCATTTTTGGCAACCTCTATCTTAATCGACAATGCTTTGATTCTATCGTCTTCTTTCTTCCAACTTATGTCTAATTCTTGTAGAAATTCTTTTAATACATCGTAATCATTAGCAAGAACAAATGCAAAAGCCTTTGATAAAGCGACTTCGTTATCTCCTATGAGTTCAAAAAAATTTACGTACGATTTGTTATAATTTTCTTTTTTAATGTCCATACTTATTTATTATTGGTCTAACCCCCATATTGTTGGAGTAAATTAAGACACTTTTTGGTTATAACTCACCTTGATAGATAAGTTATCATAAAATACTAATATTGTCAATATATTTTTTGCATTGTATAATTTTTTCAATTAAACTTTTTATCCCCCTTGCCTTTTATGCTATTATAAACGGCAAGCCGCATG
>JAJYQZ010000210.1:2564-5818 GCA_021794335.1 bacterium | reverse complement strand
GGACTTAAAACAGATATAAGCAGGCATGTAACATTGCAGGTCAGTTACAGAAGGCAGTTCGGGCATGACGTTATTATGAATTCGTTCTGGGGAAATATGACGGTCAGGTGGCGATGAACGGCAAAAAACAAATAACAGGGGGCGAATAAATCCGCCCCCTGTTATTCCATTATTATTGAAAAAATAAACTTAAAAATAAACTTGATTATATAAATAATATATATTATACTTATTAATGCTTATTATAATAAGCAAAAAAATATATAAATAGTTTATTCTAATCAGTATTGTTATTTTATATGAATACATTCCAAGGAGGCTTAATATCTTTAAATATTTAATAAATATTAATGAATAAATAATTATGTCTATGCCGGATTTTACGGAAAATATAGAAAATATAGTCAGATTTCATACGAGCGTAATTAATTATGCGCCGGTATCGTTTAAAAGGTATTTATATAATAAAATCGATTTTAATGAAAGACTTATCGGTATAGTAGGGCAAAGGGGGGTCGGGAAATCCACCTTAATGCTTCAGTATATAAAAAATAATTTTGCAAGCCCGGACGAAGCGCTTTATATATCCTTAGACAATCCTATCGCCGCAGGCATTAATCTTACTCTTTTTGCAGAAGAATTTGCCGCTAAAAACGGAAAACTTCTCGTTCTTGACGAAGTTCATAAATATCGTGATTTTTATGCTCACATAAAGGCTATATACGATTCTTTCAAGGAATTAAAAATAATATTTTCAGGAAGCAGCGAACTCCATCTTAAGAAAGGCAGTACCGATTTATCGAGAAGAGCTTTAGTGTATAATATGGGCGGACTGTCGTTCAGGGAGTTTATAAACTTCGAAACGGGACTTAACTTTCAGCCTGTCGGTCTTGAAGATATAATTAAGAATCATTACGATATATCGGTAAACGTTATCTCTAAAATTAAGCCTTTATATTATTTTAAAAAATATTTGGAACACGGTTACTATCCGTTTTACAAAGAGGGGAAAAGCGGCGGCTATCTCGTTAAACTGTATAGCCTCATAAACGAAGTGCTGGAAGGCGATATGGTAATTTTAGGACTCATACATCCGGCGCATGTTTATAAAATAAAAAAACTTTTAGAACTTCTGTGCGAATCCCAACCTTTTAAAGTTAATATCGAAAAACTTGCTTCTTCTTCTGAAATCGACAGAAATACAGCCTATAAATATTTAAAAAACTTACACGAATCTAACTTAATTATAGCTATGCGCCAGAAAGCAAAAGGCTACGGTATAATGACCAAGCCCGACAAGCTATATCTAAATAATTCAAATCTCGCTTATGCGCTTTGCAGTAATTATGATATCGGAACAATAAGAGAGATTTTTTTTGCAAATCAGGTTTTATCGCTTTATAAAGTAAACGTCCATAAAACTTGCGATTTTATAGTAAATGACAAATATGTTTTTGAAGTAGGAGGCAAAAATAAAGATTTTTCGCAAACTAAAGACATAAAAATACAAGAAAATTCTTTTATCGCCGCAGACGGAATAGAAACCGGTTATAAAAGAAAAATACCTCTATGGTTATTCGGGTTTTTGTATTAAAATATCAATAAATGCATAAATTATTTAAATAATTTATGCATTTTCATTTATCTTAAAAATTAATTTATAATCGGTGAAAAGTTAATTTTTCGTTCGGTGTTTTATGCACTTTTCGTTCGGTGTTTTAATTAATTTTAAATCGGCATGCAACTTAAGGTAAAATTGCAAAAAGGAGGTGAAAAGTATTTTTGTGCGTTTTGTTCAAGAGATTAAATTTATGGGGTCAAATTTAAATGCGTAGAGGGGTCAAATCTCTTGACAAACAACACCACCTATGCAAAAGGATAAAAAATTTTTAAATAAAAAAATTGCGATTATTGCAATTGCGGCGACATTCAGCAAATGCAGTCGGGAGTTAAGGAATATATAAATATTTTTCTAAATCGGGATTTGGGGCAATTTAGACTGGCAATTTTTTCGTTGCCCATTTTTAAATTTAGCGATATAATCATTAGAAGCATGGTCTAATATATTATAAGCCGCTTTTTTTTGGTTATTGTTTATTTTGGTCTGCTACCTGTTTTACAATAACTTGAGGGCGACTTTCAAGTTTTTAACGGTTATTTAAGGCAATAATATAAATAATTGAAACCAAGGAGATTAATAAGTATGGATAAGATAAAAAATTTTATACGGGGCGCAGGCTCGGCGCTAGTAATAATGCCCCATGAAGCATATGAAGACGAAGAATATTCTTTATATAATAATTGGGAAGCTGTTGGGCAGTATATGTATTATGCAATAGGGCAAGAAAATAAAAATATCGAAGATAAAATATCAACAACCCAAAAACACGACGATAAATAATAAAAATGTCCGATATAGAAAAAACAGGAAGTCAAAGCAATCCCGTTGAAATAAAAGAAGAAGAGCTTTCAACTCTCATAAAGGAACTTTCAATTAAAAGTAGTATATGGAGAGGTCCGCTTCCTCACCCAGAAATTCTTGCAGCTTACAAAAATATACAGGAAAATCTACCCGATAGGATTGTCAAAATGGCAGAAATAGAACAAAAATCAAAACATCGCCATATCTATATCGGTCAATTTAGCGCCATTATAATAGGTGTAATAACCATAATAGGCGGAATTATCGTAATTCTTTCCGGACGCAGTACTGTAGGATTAGTAGAAGTTATAAGCACATTAGCTGTTCTGGTAGGTGTTTATATAGGGGAAAAGGCAGTTGCAAAATCTAAAAAGAAAAAGAACGAATAAAATAGCTTATACAACGAAATTTTTTTTGCACTACCGAGAAATCTTATAGGCGGACATATTCTTTCGGGTTTTGTAGGAGTCGCAAAAAAATATAAAGATATAGATATTGTTTCCTGGCGAAACATTCATAATATTTTTGCGCAGTATTAAATATAGACTGCTAAATTATTTCCGATTACTCAGGCAGGAGTAGGAATACGGAGGCAGACGTTTTTAATGAAATAAAAGGATAATAGGTTATAATGAAGCGTAATTGCAGTAACAAAGGAGACGCAAACGCCTAAAAGAATAGTATTTTTATGCCATATCTTAAAATTAACCGAATTTACTCGACTATTAACCATTTCCACAAAGGAACGATATAAATCTTTTTGCCGTTAACGTCTAGAGGAGAAATAGGAAACAATCTGTCGTCTTCAAAATTTATATATGTAATATTCCTG
>JAJYQZ010000210.1:0-2464 GCA_021794335.1 bacterium | reverse complement strand
TTAGGCTGGAGGTTAAGGCATATGCCTTACGGCTCTTACGGCAAGGGGCTATTCGAAGACATAGTAGTAACGGTGGGGTTTTAAACATTTTTAAAAGATTTTGAAATAAAAGAATAATAGGTTATAATAAAACGTAACCTCAGTAAAGTAAATATTTAAACTTACAGAAAGAAGTTATAAATGCCTAAAAGAATAATATTTTTATTATTGCCGCTTTTTAATAAAAATATGTTATTATTATATAATAATACATAATAAATCGGAAAAATACCGATTAAATATGTAAAATAAATTTAATAAATTATATTATAAGTATTTAATATTCAAAACATCTAAAAACTTTAAAAATATATATAATATATATGAACGATGCCGATATCATATTAGAGCAAAAGTTTAGGGAACTTTCGTCTGCGCCTATCGACCACGGCGTTTTATCGTCGATACTTAATAATATCGGATATAAAAGACCGAACGATAAAATAGAGTATATGATAAAACAAGGAACCCTTAATACTTTAAAAAGGGGCGTGTATATTTACGTTTCGCCGTATGCCGGAAATATCGTTTCAAAAGAAATAATAGCAAATAATATTTACGGGCCGTCTTATATCTCTTTCGATTATGCGCTTTATTATTACGGACTGATACCGGAATCGGTATATGAGTTGACCTCCGCTACCGTTTTAAGGTCGAAAAATTTTAAAACGGATTTTGGAGTTTTCAGTTACAGACATACGGATAAACATTTATATCCCGTAGGAGTAGTTATAATTTCTAAAGATACGAACGGTTTTATGATAGCTTCTAAAGAGAAAGCTTTATGCGATAAAATTTTATCCGTAAAAAACTTAAAAATAACGGGCAAAAAAGCAATGCTTGATTTTTTAGAATACGATTTAAGAATTGATTTGGACGAATTAAAAGATTTTAATATAAATATCATTCAAAAATGCATCGATATTACAAAATCGCAAAAATTAAAATATCTGCTTTCGGCGCTAAAAGGAGTCTGATATTGAATAGTATGGATAATATAAATAATATGAATATAATAGAGCAGATGCTTGAAAAATATGCCATAAAAACCGAAGACGATTTTATGAACGCCGCTAAAGAGGTATTTCAAGAAATCGCCCTATTGGGACTTTATAGAGCCGGTTTTTTTGAAAAAGCCTGCTTTTACGGCGGTACCGCCCTGAGATTATTTTACGGACTTGACAGGTTTTCGGAAGACCTTATAATCTCTATGACTCTTCCCGATCTTTACGCCGGAAAAATGCATGCGGTATTGTTCAGAAGTTGGGGAAGCAGGGTTAAGGGCAGAGACTGGTACTATTTTGAATGGTACGTAAAAAAGGGAGCGGAACTTAATCTCGAACACTTAAAAGAAAGAATGATTATTAGCGGTAAATGGGAAAAAAAAGATAATTTCGATGCCGATATCTTTAAGAATCTAATGATGATAAAAATAGAATCTCTCGATATACAGAGCGCAAAAAAAGAAGTAAAACCGTTCATCAGGAATCAAGATGTTTTAAATTCATGGTCGAAAGAGTATTTTAAAACATTAACGGATATGGTAAGATTTAAATACGATAGAAAATAGTTCCCATTAAATTTTGAAAAATTAAAATGAATAAAAAAAAATACGAAAGAATATTGCTTTCGCACGGCGGGGGAGGTAAAGAAACCTCCGAGCTTATAGGCGGTACTATATTTAACGGACTTTACGGGCAGGATGCCGGAAAAGATTATTTTTACCGTTCGAATAACGGCGGCGGTCTGAATAACGGTGTGAATAACGGTGCTAATAACGGCGTTTCTAATGAAGGCGGCGGAATTTCAGCCGGTATATCAAAGCAAAAAATAAATTTATTGGAAGATGCGGCAGTTTTAAAATCTCCGCAAAAAATAGCATTTACCACGGACGGTTTTACCGTTAGCCCTGTTTTTTTTAAAGGCGGCGACATAGGAAAATTATCCGTCGCCGGAACGGTTAACGATTTGTCGGTCATGGGAGCCAAACCATTGTTTTTAAGTCTCGGATTGATAATCGAAGAAGGATTTGCCTTGGATGACCTAAGGAAAATCATAAATAGCATTTCGGAAGAAGCGGCTAAAACCGGAGTAAGAGTAGCAACCGGCGATACTAAGGTAGTTCCTGCCGGAAAAGCGGACGGAATTTTTATAAACACGAGCGGAATAGGGGAGATTTTATACGGCGGCATTTCGGTCTATAACATAGAAGAAGGGGATATAATTATAGTTTCGGGTAATGTAGGCGACCACGGCGGCGCCGTCATGTCGCAGAGGGAAGGGATAGAAATGGACGTTGAAATATGAAAGCGCAGGCGCTTGTAAATAAATATTTTACGGTAAGAGACGAATTTGAATGGAGAGGTTTCGGGAATATTCCTAAAAGCGGTTTAAAATTAAGGAACGAATTTAAAGATTTCGACGC
>JAJYQZ010000138.1 GCA_021794335.1 bacterium | reverse complement strand
AGGAATTTATCCTATATAAAATAGCTATATCTTTATATGAATATCCGGACCGCGTCAATAGTTTAATTTCTCTTGCAATATACCCCGCTTCCTGTTCATCCGTTTCAAACTTATAAACCTTAACGGGTTTACCGCCTTTTTTAACTGGCGCAATATCTTTTGCCGCCCTTTTCTTATTTATTTTTATAACGTTAGACGCGGCTTTTAAAATAGTTTCATTTGACCTGTAGTTTTTACCAAGATGAATTTCCTTACAATCCTTAAAACTACTTTTAAACTTCAAAATATTATCTACTACAGCTCCTCTAAAACCGTAAATAGACTGGTCGTCGTCTCCTACGACGCAAATATTTTTATGTTTGCCGGCAAGCATTTTTATAAATTTATCCTGAATATAATTAGTATCCTGAAACTCATCGACTATGATATATTTATAAAAATCCTTGTAAAAATCTAATACAAAAGGTTTTTTCTCGAAGAGTAAAACGCTGTTAAAGAGTAAATCGTCGAAGTCCATTGCGTTTAACTCTTTCAATTTCTCGTTATATTTTCTATAAATATTTGTAAGATTCTTTTGAATAGGGCTGCTTTCATCAGACACTATTTCTTCAGAACCTACATACTTACTTTTATGATTAGATATAAACTCTTTAGCCTTACTTGTCGTATAAACCTCTTCGTCTAAATTTAATTCTGTTACGGCGACTTTAATAAGCTTTTCCGAGTCGTCTTCGTCCAATATGATAAAAGACTCTTTATATCCTATCAAATGAGCGTGAAGCCTTAAAACTTTAAGGCAAAAAGAATGAAATGTCGAAAACTCCGGTAATCCGTTTTTTTCGTTTCCTAACGCTTTTTTAATCCTCTCTCTCATCTCGCCCGCCGCTTTATTGGTAAATGTAACCCCTAATATGCGGCCTGGCTCGGCAAGCCCTTTTTTAATTAAATGCAAAGCTCTATAAGTTATAACTCTCGTTTTGCCTGATCCTGCTCCGGCAAAAACAAGAACCGGACCGTCGGTCTGTAGAACGGCCGAAAGCTGTTCGTTGTTAAGACCGCTGAGATAGGGATATTTTGATTCTATCCCTTTTTTATGTTTTTCTATTTCTTGCAATAATGTTTCCATAATTTATATAGCGAAGTTAGTTTGTCCGATTTGCGTTTTCTTCTTTGCTGTTAAACTCTTCTATCCAAGCAAGCATTTTCTCTCTCGGTGCCGGTTTTTCCGCATCCCCGAAATTATCGTTGGCTCGGTGAGTCGTCCAGCGCTCTTTGTATGGCAATTTTCTGTTCTCATCGACTTTCTTTTTCTTTTTTTCCAATAATTCGCTTCTGTGAGACACATAGTATCTTTTGTTTTTAGTTTTTAGCGAAATAGGCATGATCCCCCCCCCCCCTAAAATCAAATAATAGTTTTATTCAACTTATACCAGTAAACTCGCAACATCCCCTCAAATAGTCCCCAATATTTTTCTATATTTTCGACTTTAATAACCTTACATCCTGCGGGCTTTAAATCTAAAATGTATATGCCGTCTATTTCTATACCATTATCGTTTAAAAGTTTCTTATAGCCGGCCATTTGGGCATTATATGAATCCTGCTTTTGCCCCGTTTTGATGTCGAATAAATAAGTTTTGCCTTTCACTTTGCCGACTATATCGACCGTTCCTGCGAAGCTGATATTTTTGTCCGCAAAGCGTTCTTCCAACAAAAGAGGTTCTATTTTTGCCTTTTCTTGAAATGCTATAAAAGAGTCAAGATAAGGCTTTATGGTTTCGTCTATGCTGCTAAAATCTAAATTACCATTAAGATATAATTCTATGGCTTTATGAACAAATGTCCCCCGAGTTGCGTGATAAATTGCATAATCGGGATATTGAATATTAAGCGCTTCCTTTATTACCGTAGTTACGGACGGCAATTTCTTGCCGCCGTAACGGTATTCGTGATTTTTTTCGTCAAAATCAGGCCTTAACATATCCCTATACCCCCGTTTTTTTAAACTATGGCTTTTAAGTAATCTATTAAGACCTTAGCTTGCTTTTTAGATAATTCTATTAAGTTAATAGGTTCTCCAAAAACACCTGCGGTAAACTCAGGCATATTATCTTCATAGATGCCCTTTTGTTTGCATAAGCTTTGAATATAGGATAACTGTTTCTCAGTTATATATTCTATATTCTCGTCTTTTTTATTGGTTGCAGTGTCCTGGACGGTTGTCGCCGGTGCTTTCGGTCCTGTTTCATTCTGTATTGCGGACGCTTCATCATCGTCCCAAGGAATGTCGTCGTAATAGCCGTTATCTTCGGTCGTAGTCGTAAAAGTATCAGGCTCTATTTCTGCTTCAGTTTTTGGCGAATATGCTCCTTTATCATCTATGTTATTTGCAAGCGTTACGTCCGTTTTGTAGTCTGATAATTGGGCTACTTTTTTATCGTTCGTTATAGCTTTAGGCTCCGTCATACCCAAAGTTCTATTGCCGGTTTCCGAACCTATAAACATATCCTTAGTATTTATCCCTGCCTCTCCATATTCATCTATAACCGTCGCTTTGGTTATTTCTGGAGATAAGGATAGATACTTCATAAGTTTTCTTATGACCGTTTTCTTCATCATTTCTTCTTCGTGAGTTGCCCACGGAGACATTGCATTATCCCCTGCTTTTGAAGACTTTTTAATAGACTCTATTTCTTCAGGCCATAAAAAATCGAATGTTTTCGAGCCGTCGTTCATTGTAGCCACTGCATAAACCCCCTTTATGCCTTTGCCTCTTTTAGACGGCGGTAATGGGACGTGTTTTAGGGTTTCTAATAAACCGTATTCTAACGTGAAGGGTTCGTTCTCATAAACTATATGGGCATTAATGGATTTTAATTGTCCAGATCTGCGGGCGAGTTCTATAAGCCCGCGATAACCGATTATTAATTGTATTTCTTTTCTTTTTGTTTTTTTATTAAAAAAGGGTACGAGATATGCATGCCCTAAATTATCGTCCAACTCAAAACCGAGCTGGCTTGCTTGCATTACAGCCCCTAAAAAGCTGTTAGGGTCGCATTCTAATAGCCCAGGATTTTTCCTGAGAGTGGTTAGAGCTATCCTTGCCACTCTGTCTGGCGTAATCGATTTTGGAAGAGCTTTAGCAATTTCGTCTTTGTGTGTTTCTAATAAATCCTTTACAACTAAAAATTTATCCTTTGGTTTTTGCATTAATTGGTTCTGCATTTTTAATTCTCCTTATTTAAAATTAATTAATTTTTAAGATATTTTGTCCGCAAAGCGTTTAAGCTGCAATTCTTTTATCAATAGCCTCTATATTTTTTTTCTTTCCATACATTTTGAATAACTCATCGTAAAAAAACTGCAATTTTTCCGATGAGCAGTTTTTAGTGTCATTTAAAATGGCCTCGACGTGAGTATAGACATCGAGACTACCGTCTTCGTTTAAATACTCAATATCTTTTTTTAAACGCTTTATATTTTTATTCAATAAAGCTATGCAAATTTTATCTACTTTTATTGCTTCCATTTTTTTTAACCCCCTATTCCTATAGTGAAGTTATTTTTTTTTGTCCGCAAAGCGGTTTTTAGGATTATCTAATTTTTATTTTCAAGTTTTTCAATTCTGCATTCTAAAAAGTTCAATTTCTCCAATAACATAATTAAAACATCTTCTAATGTTTCGTATTCCCTATCCTTTCTTAAATAATCGCTTAAAACACCATTAGTAACGTCAATTTTAATCTCGTCGCCATACATGTTATCATCCTCCTTTATTAGATAATTTATTATTATGTTTCTTATGTTTATATAGCGAAGTTAATTTTTTGTCCGCAAAGCGATTTTTAGATATTTATCCACATCTTGCTGCTTTAATAGCCATTCTTTATAATCTTGCGGCAAATCCTTAATCCTCATGCCTTTATGTTTTCCAAAAGGCATTATATCCGGTATCCTCGCTTCTTCCGAAAATCTCCAGATATCCCCCCATGATTTTAATCCTGACTTTTCTTTTAATATAAACCTCAATAATTCAAGGCAAAGCTCCACATCTACTAATGCGCTGTGCCTGTTAATAAGCTTTTCTCTAATTTGATATCTTTTATGTTCTTCGCACAGAGCATAGCTTAAAGCTCCAAGATTATGCGAATCACATTGCTGCCATAATTTTCTTGCCATAGGCAAGGTATCGATTAATCTAACGTCGGGCTTACCTATGACTTCCCAATCAAAGTCTATATTATGCCCGACGAGATACGCCGTATTTTCGGGAAGTTTAAATTCCGTTGCCGGCGGGCAATCTATTAAGTCGCAATCTAATATATTGTGAGTGGCCATAGCGCCGAAACTTATAGGTTTTCCAGGATTATAGCGGTTATTAAAAGTTTCCTTTTGTTCGGCAAAAGGACTGCCGTTTATAATAATGCCGGCGGCTTCTATTAAAACTGGTTCGGTAATTCCCGTCGTTTCGGTGTCAAACACTATGACCTTGCTCATGTTTTTATGCCCCCTTGAATATATAGCGAAGTTTGTTTTGTATTTTGTCCGGCATGCGGACGGTCGGATTAATATTAGATAAAATATAATGTTTAACCAAAGCATTTCTTACGTTAAATCCTTCTTCATCCGGTTTCGCCACTACCGGAATGACTTTTATATTTTTGAAGTAGCTTGTAACTTCTATAAAAGCGTTTCTAAAATCTATTATGTGCTGCTTATAGTTGCTTATATCTATAGTGGCCTTTCTCAAAGGATCGTTCAAAGATTTTTCTAATAACGGTGTTAAACCACCCAATAAATCTACGTCGAAATAAAAAATATAGTCGTATGGTTTTATTAATTTATTCTTATAAACATTAAGAAGCATCGTAAACTCCTTATGAAACTGGTTTTTATCTTGAATCAAAAGAAATGCGAGATTATCAAATACTCCTCTGTCGCAAATCATAATACCGTCGCCGATAAGGTTTTCTGCGACAGCTTCACGCTGCCTTTGAAATTCGCAAATCTTTTCCCTGAACTTATTAATATTTTCGGTAGGCAATTCAGGGTATATTTCAGCTGTTTTCCTTGACGATTCACTCAGGACAACTAAATCTTGTATTTGACCTTCAAGATAATTTTCTATACAATGTGTTTTTCCGGATGCCGCAGGACCGGAAATAGATATTTTTTTTATCATTTTTTCTTACCTTTTTTTAAAATACCCCGCCAAAATGACGGGGCTCTATACTGATTTTATTTAACTAACCAATAGGTTATTTTAAAGGACTCGAGTTCTTCTTTTGTCAGTATCTGTCCTTCATTAAGCCTGCTATTTGGCAGGCAAACAATGATTTGATCGTCTTTTTCTTTTTTATAATTTTCACGATTATAGTTAATGTCAAAACCTAATTTGGCGGTTAGAAGCTCCGCCGTTCCCTGATGACCTATAACAGAATAAAAACCGTTTTTGATATATTCTTTTACGGTTTCCTCATCAATTTTCATGCAAGTTAAAACGCAATCATTTTTAAGCATGTTTAAAGAAAAAGCATTTGCAATAATTATTCTCATTTTTAAATCTCCTTTTTTTATTGTCCGTTTTGCGGACGGTTTAAATTAATTTGTTTATAAAAAAATATGACTTATTTTAATCTCCTGCACAATTTTCTAACCAATCTTGCACTTCGTTTTTTAAATCCTCTATAGAACTTCCAATTAGCAAGAAACCAAAAAGAAAATTACCATATTGATCAATAAAGCCATTATCGTTCTTGCTTGGTTTCACTATTACGCCGGCAATGTCAATTCCGTCGCCTCCTAATAGAGAAGCCCAATATTCGGCCTT
>JAJYQZ010000269.1:3239-5857 GCA_021794335.1 bacterium | reverse complement strand
TGAAAAGATTGAAATTTTGGGTTTTATTATTTTTAATTTTTTTTACTATGAATTTTCTAACAGGGTGCGCGCTTCTGCTTGTCGGCGGTCTTGCGGGAACCACGGGCTATCTTGCCGCAAAGCAGGGATATGGCGTTCAATCGCCGGTAACAAAAAAATAAAAGCTTACTGCTTGATAATTGCGCAATAGCCGATAATTAGAATTAGTAAATAGTAAAACGGGAGACGACATGGAAGTTTTAATTATCGTAGGGTCTAAAAACGATTTAACCGAGATGGATGGGGCAGTTCAAGTATTAAAAAAGTTTGATACCTCCTTTGAAATGCATGTTTCATCCGCGCACAGGTCGCTTAAAAGAACTATCGGACTGATAGAATCTGCCGAAAAAAACGGCGCCAAGGTAATCATAGCGGCTGCAGGGATGAGCGCCCATCTCCCCGGAGTCATAGCCGCTTTAACCGTAATCCCTGTTATCGGTGTTCCTCTTAATTCTTCCGCCCTGAACGGCCTCGATAGTTTGCTGTCCATTGTCCAAATGCCTTCGGGTATTCCTGTGGCAACTACCGCCATCGGTAAAAGCGGGGCAACAAATGCCGCCCTTTTAGCAGTTTCCATTCTTGCCGTTAATAATGCGGGCTTAACCGAAAAACTTAAAAAATACAGAAAAGAAATGGAAGAATCCGTCATCGAGGCGGATAACGAATTAAATTCAAAGCCGGCCCGCCCGCGCCCGCTCTAAGTTTTTATCTTGTGAGACAGCGGGGAGAAAATTTATGGCAAAAATTAAATTAAAGCCTTCCATATATGTTAATCTGGCAATTTCTATTTTTACGGGAGTTTTTGCGCAGCTTTCCATGAAATACGGAATGAACGGTTTAAAGGAAAATATCCGTTTAACCGCAACGGGTTCGAATATACCTTTAAACCTATTAAGCTTATTTTTGAAAATTATCAAAATTTTGCTCATTATTTTTACGAATAAATTTGTAATTACGGGTATTGTTTTATATCTAATATCGATGTTTTTCTGGATCGGCGTGTTATCGAAAATCGACTTATCGGCGGCATATCCGTTTGTGAGCATCGGGGTTATTTTAACCGTAATACTTGCAGCGATTACCCTTCATGAATCCATACCGCTATTAAGATGGGCAGGAATATTCATTACTCTTTCGGGGGTTTATTTGATAGTCTCATCCCATCAAGATAATGATAATAACGCTAAATAAGAGAAGAATATTAAATGAAGATATATAGCCAGAACAGTTTAACCGAAAATGATTATACAGATATCGGGAAACACTTAAGTTCATCCGGCATTTTGATTTATCCGACCGAAACATCATACGCAATAGGGGCTAATGCTCTTGACAACGCTGCGGTAAAAATGATTTACGATATTAAAGGAAGGGATTTTACAAAACCGCTTCCCGTATTAGTTAAAGATTTAAATATGTTGATTAATATAGCTTATGTCAGCAGGCAGGAAGAGGATATTATTTCAAAATTTTGGCCGGGACCTTTAACTATACTTTTTAAGTCTAAAATAGGCGGCAAATATTTGTTTACTTCTAATTCGGAATTTGTCGGGGCGAGGATTTCGCCGCACCCTTTTCCCGAAATGCTGTTTAACAAAATAGACTTTCCGATAACCGCGACAAGCGCGAATATTTCGGGAGAAGATAGTTTAACGGATTTTGAAAGTATAAAAAGGGTTTCTAAGGGATTTGAAGAAAAAATTGCGCTGATAGACGGCGGAGAACTTACAGGGGGCGCATCTACGATAATAAGAATCGAAAAAAAGAAAGTTATAATGGTGAGAGAAGGCGATAACAATACAAAGGAACGGTTAGTCTGCTATATGAAAAACAAAAAAATTTTATAATAAAGCCACAATAATGCCCCCGATGGGGGAGGGCGAGGGGATGGAAATAATGAATGAAAGTAGAGATGTATTGGGAATAATCGGCGGCAGCGGATTATACCATATGGACGGGTTAAAAAATATAAAGGAGGAGTCTTTTGACACGCCGTTTGGCAGTCCTTCGGATAAACTGGTTTTCGGAGAAATAGACGGGAAAGAGCTTGTCTTTATCCCAAGGCATGGAAAAGGACACAGAATTTTGCCTTCGGAGATAAATTATGCCGCGAATATTTATGCGCTTAAGGCGGCGGGGGTTAAAAAAATTATATCCGTTAGCGCGGTCGGAAGCCTTAAGAGAGGTATTAAGCCAGGCGATATGGTTATTATCGACCAATTTTTCGATTTCACAAAGAACAGAAAGAATACCTTTTTCGGAGATGGCTTAGTGGCGCATGTTTCGATGGCCGAACCCGTTTGTCCGCACTTAAGAAAAGTTGTGATAAATTCGTGTAAATCTTTGGGGATACCTTACCATGATAAAGGGACATATTTTTGCATCGAAGGTCCGCAATTTTCCACAAAAGCGGAATCTTTTTTCTATAAAAGCAGCAATTTCGATGTCATAGGGATGACAAATGCGACGGAGGCTAAACTCGCCAAAGAAGCCGAACTTTGTTATGCCACGATTGCTATGTCAACGGATTACGATTGCTGGCACGAGGAGGAAGACAATGTCAGCGCCGATATGATACT
>JAJYQZ010000269.1:0-3139 GCA_021794335.1 bacterium | reverse complement strand
AATTTATATTAATTTAGGGAGTGGCAAATGGCTGTAACTGTTGTCGGTTCTGTAGCTTTAGATAATGTCGAAACGCCGTTTAAGAAGATGAATAATATTCTCGGCGGTTCGGCCTCGTTTTTTTCCCTGTCGTCCTCGTTTCTCACCGATGTGAAAATAATAGGGGTAATAGGCGACGATTTTAATCAAACATATTTAGATATTTTTAAGGACAAGTCAATCGATATTACCGGTTTGAAGACGGAAAAAGGGACGACTTTCCACTGGGAAGGGAGATACGGATACGACCTGTCAGACCCGGAAACATTAGAAACGGACCTCGGGGTTTTTTCTTCTTTTAAGCCGGTGGTGCCTCATAGCTTTAAAAATGACACGCTCTTTCTTGCCAACATAGACCCCGATATTCAGTTTGATGTTTTAAGCCAAATGAATTCGCCAAAATTGATTGCCCTCGATACTATGAATTTTTGGATTGAAAGAAAAAGAGAAAAACTTATCAAAGTAATCGAAAAATCCGATATTTTTATTATAAACGAGTCGGAAGCAAGGCTTTTGACGGGCGAGTCGTCCATATTTTTAGCCGCTAAAGCCATACATAATTTTGGAGCAAAAATATTAATCTTAAAAAGGGGGGCTTACGGAGCCACAATGTTTTTAGACGACCATTTCTTTATTGTCCCCGCTTACCCTTTAGAAGACATTAAAGACCCGACCGGAGCGGGCGATTCATTTGCAGGAGGTTTTTTGGGGTATATAGATAATACCGGCGATATGTCGTTCGAAAATTTAAAAAAGGCTCTTGTTTTCGGAAACATTATGGCTTCTTTTGCCGTCGAGGATTTTTCGGTGGACAGGCTATTGGCAATAAAAATGGACGAGATTAAGGACAGGTTTAAGAAGTTTAGGGATATGACATATTTCGGAGAGCTTTCACTTTAAATTTAATTTGATTAATGATATTATTCTTTTATTATGTTTAGATTAAATAATCGTTTAAAATTAATTTATATAATCCTTTTAATAACAGGTTTATCCGCCGTATTATACGGCTGCGGGCTGTCCCAGGTTTCCGAGACGAATAAACTTAAATCAAACCTTTATTATAAGCTCGGTGTCGGGTATTATCAAAATGAAAACTATGTAAAGGCGATGCAGGAATTTATCAGAGCAAAGAAATTAAATCCGTATTCGGCAAAAAATTACAATGCTATCGGAATGGTTTATATGATGACGCATAGGGAGGGTAAAGCTATAATAAACTTGAAAAGGGCGATTGATTCAGATAAAAAATTTTCCGATGCGTATTATAACTTAGCGCTTATTTACATAAAAAAACATAACTATAAAATGGCTAAAATCAACCTAAAAATGGCATTGAAAAACCCGTTTTATAACCAGCCTTATAATAGCTATACCCAGCTTGCAAGAATTTACATTAAGGAAAATAAATTAGAAAAGGCAAAAAAATTGCTATTGATTTCAGAGTCATTGAATAAAAACTATTTTCTAACTTATTATTATCTTGGAGAATTTTATTTTATCAAGGGGAGATTAAATCGCGGTTTATATAATTTCAAGAAGGCTTTAAGCATAGATGTATTTTTTATTCCCGCAAAATATAAAGAAGGCGTAATATATTTTAAACTTAAAAAATATAATAAAGCAAAAGTAATTTTTAATTCTATTTACAAACAATACGGGAGCAGCGAGATTGGAATAAAATCGTTTGATTATTTAAAAAAAATTAAATAATTAAAAATATTACAAACTTATGGAAACGATAGGGGAATATTTTAAATTAAAAAGGGAAGAAAGCGGGTTGACTTACGGCAAAATTTCCGAAATAACAAAAATAAGACCCCAGTATATCGAAACTATCGAGAAAAATGATTTTTCTTTATTTTCTTCGCCGCAAATATTAAAGGGGTATATTAAATTAATAGGCAAAACGGTAGGCGCCGACGAGGAATACGCTTTCAGCCTATTGGAGCCGCAGCTTAAAGAAGGTTTTAAGAATAAAAATGTCGAAGATATCGTAGGTATGATGTTTAAGGAAGAAAAGCAAATATCGTACAAATTTAAAAAAAGAATTATAATAACTATAGCTGCAGCTATAGTTATTATAATTTTGTCTTTTGCGTCCCTGAAGGTTTTTGAATTTTTTAAGTTTAAACATCAGGGTTTAGCCGTTACTTCATTTCGTTTGTCCCCGGAAATAGCGCCCGGCAGGCATCTAAAGAAAAGAAAAAAAAGTATTTCAGAATACGCCGTTATATTAAAAGGAATCGTGACAAAAAAAACATGGGTTGCCGTCAGGATAGATGATAAAGGGCAAAAAACTTATATGTTATATCCGGGAGATGTCGAAACATGGAAGGCAAAAAAGGACATGAGGATTAAAATAGGAAACGCGGGCGGAATCCGCCTGAATTATAACGGAAAGAGTCTGGGAAAATTGGGCAAAGAAAAGGAAGTCATAACTTTAAATTTTCCCGCTAAGAGCAAAGAGGTCAACCCTGCCAACCCTAATCCAAAGAAGCAGAAAACTTCCCCCGCTTCAAGCTAAGTTACCCTTTCTGTTTTTAACTTTATACCCAATTTTATCTAATAATAATGAAAGTATAAATAAAACTCCGCCGACGGCAGGAATAATTAAAATTAAGTCTTCGTCCTCTATGTTAATCTTTAAACCCTGGAAGCCCCAGTAGATTGCAAAACTGATAAGCAAAACGGATGCTATGCCTTTAATCCAGTGAGAGGGAATCTTCTTAAAGTATTTTCTTAAATGTAAAGATAAGATTAAGATAAGACAGGAGCTGATAACAAGCGAGGAAATTACCGGAATCCATTGATTGTCCGTAATTGCAAACGGAACGGCTACCACGCCGACCTCGAAAGCCTCTACTATAACCGCGCTAAAGGCAACGAAGAAGGATTTAGGCGAGCATTTTTTATGCGTGACGGAAGCGGTTTCCATCTTTTTAAAAAGCGGTTTTCCTCCTAATTTTGATGAAAACGGCGTCAGATAAAATATGAAACTGAGCAGTTTATAAGAAAAATACAGTCCTATGGCAAGCAGAATAACCGCTATTATTAATTTGACGGTAGAAATGGGAACGGATTTTATAAGGGTTATGCC
>JAJYQZ010000202.1 GCA_021794335.1 bacterium | reverse complement strand
CGATATGCCTGTTCCAATTTTTGGCAGCTTTGAGCGTAGCCGTAATTTCAACAGGGTGATGGGCATAATCATCCACTACTATCAGTCTGTCGTCTTCTTTTTTAATCTGAAACCTTCTTTCGACTCCATGAAAATTCTTTAAAGCCTTTTGAATATATGCCGTCTTTATTCCAGACTCCACGGCTAAGGTTATTGCTGCAAGGGCATTAGAAACATTATGAATCCCCGGAACGGATAAGTTAAATTTTCCTATGAATTTCCCTTTTGAGTAAACATCAAAAACCGATGAATCTTTCTCGATAGCGATATTCAGGGCGTAGTAATCAGCCTTTTGTTCGATTCCGTAAGTAAAATACTTTTTATTTATTTCGGAAAAAATAGACCTTAGCAAGCGGTTGTCCGCACATAGCACGGCAAAACCAAAAAAGGGTGTATTATTAATAAAGTCTTTAAAAGCTGATTTTAAATTTTCTATATCGCCGTAATAGCACAGATGCTCATAATCAATGTTTGTGACAACGCAATAATCAGGCTTAAGCTTTAAAAATGAACCGTCGCTCTCATCAGCCTCTACGACCATAAAATCACCCTTCCCAACCTTTGAATGCATACCCATTCCAAAGACCTTTCCCCCGACGACAAAAGTCGGATCAAGTCCTGCTTCACCGAATATATTGGATACCATCGATGTTGTCGTTGTTTTCCCGTGAGAACCCGCAACGGCTATACCCTTTTTTAAGGATAGGAGCTCGGCAAGCATCTCTGCGCGCCTTAAAACAGTAAGTTTCTTATTTTTCGCATACAAAAGCTCGACATTATCGTCTTGAATCGCCGTAGAATAGACAACCGCTTCCGAATCCGCCAAGTTTTCCGGATTGTGGCCAATGAATACTTTACCGCCAATGGATTCTATCTTTTCGATAGTCTTGCTATACTCGATATCCGAACCGGTAACCGCATAACCCGAATTGATAAGAACTTCCGCAATGCCGCTCATGCCTGAACCGCCAATTCCGATAAGGTGAACCCTTTTGACGCCGTTTTTCATTATAGCGCTCCTTAAACTTAAATTTTATTTTTTGTTCAAAATTATACCTGTTATATTCAAAGCAGAGTCTTCAATGTCTATTTTTTTTAGATTATTATACATATTATCTAATAATTTTCTATTATAAAATATTTTATTAATGGTTTGTAATAATTCTTTTGAAAGATTTTTATCGTCTTTTACGGTATAAAAACAGCCCTTTTTTGAAAAAACCGACGCATTTTTCTCCTGATGGTTTTTGGCGGCATATGGATAAGGCACTAAAATTGCAGGCTTCCTCAGCGCAATCAACTCCGATAAAGTTCCCGCTCCGGAACGGGATATTACGATATCGCTTCCCGTATAGTAATGTTCTATATTCTTCGTAAAAGGAAAAATTTCGAATTTTTTGACGGGTATTCCGTAGTCATTATAAAAACCCTTAACCGATTCATAATCCTTATCGCCGGTTTGATGGAATATCGTCAAGCTGTTCAAAATGTCCTTATTGAGCAGCGGCAGCATGCTTATGACCGCCTTATTAAGAGAGGAAGCGCCCTGCGAGCCGCCAAAAATAAAAAGTGAAAAATCCTTTTTGGCTTCATCTTTAGAAACTTCCATAGTCGCTATGCCTGCTAAATTTAAAATATTTTTTCTAACAGGGTTTCCCGTAACGATAACCTTCGAAAACGGCAAATATTTTTTTGTTTCGAAGGAAGAGGCAAAAATGGTTACGCCAAGTAATCCCAGTATCTTATTGGAAAGTCCGGGCATAGCATTTTGCTCCATAACCCCGCTCCTTATTCCCCTTAATTTTGCCATAACAAGCGGCATAAAAGATATGTAGCCGCCTAAGCCCAAAACAAATTCAGGCTTTACTCTATCATAAATTGCGCTTATATCTTTTGCGGCCTTAAAAAGCCCCTTTACCGATTGTATTTTATTCATAAAACTTTTTCCCGAAAATCCTTTAACATTTATCGTAAATAATTCAAAATTATAATCATCTTTAAGCCTATTTTCGATTCCTCTTTCCGTTCCTATAAAATAAACCTTAGTACCTGGGTCAATGCTTTTTAATTTTTCATAAACCGCAATGCCCGGAAATAAATGCCCCCCTGTACCTCCCCCTGCTATTACGATGTTCATCTATATATTTTTCCTTTTAACGCTTTGCGAAGATATATTAAGCAGAATACCGATCGCAATACATGAAGCCAGCATAGAACTTCCGCCATAGCTGATAAACGGCAGGGCAAGCCCTTTGGTCGGCAAAAAACCAAGAACCACGCCGATATTTATAAAAGCGCTTAAAACAATAAGGGAAGTAAATCCGTAAGCAAGATATGTCCCGAATAAATCCGGCGCGTTTATTGCAATTTTTAGCCCCCTGTATGCTAAAATCAAATAAAGTAAAATAAAAAAAATAACTCCGATAAATCCAAGCTCTTCTCCCACCGTCGAAAAGGCAAAATCCGAATAAGGAGTGGGCAGAAAAAACAGTTTTTCCTTGCCGTTTCCCAGCCCGACGCCATATAATCCGCCTCTTGCAAATGCATACATCGATTGTATAATCTGAAAACCTATACCCGTCTTATCATGAAAAGGATGAAGGAATGCAAGTATCCTGTCTCTCCTGTATGTTACGGTAAAAATAAGAAAATATGATGCCGCCGCTCCGAACAGGAGAGTAAAAATAAGGTACAGCAAAGAGATGCCGCCTGCAAACAACATGATAATAGTAATAAAAAACAAAATAGACGCCGTTCCGAAATCGGGTTCTTTTAAAAGCAAAATATCTAAAAAACCCATAAATATAAATGGGCTTATAAACATTAGCGAATACCGATTATTATCCAATATATCCTTTTTTTTCTCAAGGAAATTAGCCAAATATACGATAAAAATAATTTTTAAAAATTCCGAAGGCTCGATGTTGAAAATCCTTAAATTTATCCACCGCCTGGAACCGCCCGCGCTAAGCCCTATATGTGGAACAAACACCAAAAACATCGAAATTATTATTAAAAATAGAATGATGCCGTAAAATGATTTTAAATTATGATAATCGTTTCTCATTAAAAAACCGATAAAAAATGCAGATATAATAACATATATTATCTGCCTTATTATAAAATGATAGCTTATGCCGTATTCCACAATTGAAGCCATTGCGCTTGTGGAATAGACCATAATAAGACCCAGCGCTATAAGTATTATCGTCGTTAAAAATAAAGTTATATCATATTTCCTTATAAATACCTTTCCGTAATTAATCATAACTATACCTCTGAACCGCCGTTTCCTAATCTTTCACAAAATCTCTCTTTTAAAGCCTGATAACATTTTTTAAATATATCTCCCCTTTCGTTGTAATCCTTGAACATATCGAAACTCGAAGAAGCCGGCGAAAGCAAAACGATTCCCTTGTTTGCTCGCCGGAGGTTGTTCAGCAAGTAAAGGAATGATTCCTCGACGGCGCGCCCCATATCGTCCGCCGTAATTAACGGGACATAACCGTTAAGCGTATCCTTTATAATATTTTTTGTTTCCCCGATTAAAACGCATGCCTTGACGCTATTTTTTATAGGTTGAATTAAGCATTCATAATTAAATCCTTTATCCTTTCCTCCTAATATAAGAACTATATCCTTATCGCCTTCGCCGGTTTCGCTAATCGATTTAAGGGCGCTTACGACCGCCGCGGGATTTGTCGCCTTGGAATCGTCATAAAATTCTATATCTCCGACGCTGCCGATATATTCAACCCGATGCTTTAAAAGTTCATATTCGGCGCAGGCCGAGGCTATATCCTCCGGCGAAACGCCGAATAAAGCCAAAGAGCAGGCAGCGGCAAGCATATCGTAAATAACGAACCTTCTTTTATCCTTTACATTTTTTAACGGTATTGCGGCGTCAAAGCCGATAATATCCTTAAACCTTAAGTGAATCGCATCTTCCTTAAAATATGCGTCGCATTTATTTTCATCTAACCCGAACAAAATAGCTTTAGAACCGACGACGCCTTTTAAAATCCTTGAATTATAATCGTCATAGTTTAAAATAGCGACATCGCTATGCTTAAGATTTTTAAAGAGTTTATATTTCGTAAGCCTGTATTCGTCAAAATTTTCATATCTATCTAAATGATCGTCTTCCACATTAAGTAAAACAGCAATGTCTGGTTTAAAGTCGTAAACCCATTCAAGCTGGAAACTTGAAATCTCAAGAATAAAATCATTAAAATCTTTTACGCCCGAAATAAAAGGAACACCGAGATTCCCGCCGACAAATGTTGTTTTGCTTAAACCTGCCTTGTTAATAGCCTTCTCGCAAAAGGTGGTTGTCGTAGTTTTTCCGTTTGTCCCCGTAATGGCAATAATTTTTGCCGCTTCTTTAGGTTCTTTTGAATTTAACATTTTATAGGCAAATTCAATTTCGCTATAAATAGGAATATTATATTTTTTAAGTTTTGAAATCACATTATGATTTCTTTCTATCCCCGGACTCGCTATGCACAGGTTTATATCCCTGCAATATTTTTCCATAAAAACTTTATAATTAGTTTTATTAAAAAATACGGCGTTTTTATGGGCTTTTAAATCCGCCGCTTTATTTAAAGCGTTAATCTTATCGTCTGTCAGAATATCGTCATATACAAATACCCTGTCTAAAGAACCGGGATTTGTTTGGTTGTTAAGATAATCGTAAACAGCCCTTCCTGTTTTGCCGTAGCCTAAGATTAGCGTGTTCATTTAAAAAATCCTCAACTTTAAGGTTGAAAGAGCAAATATGGTTAATATTAAGGATATAATCCAGAGCCTTATTACTATCTTTGGCTCCGGCACGCCTTCCATCTCAAAATGATGATGAATAGGAGCCATCTTAAATATCCTCTTTTTTCTAAGCTTATAGGAACCGACTTGAAAGATTACGCTTAAAGCCTCTAATACAAATACAAATCCTATTATAATAAGAAGTATCTCCTGCCTTGAAACTATAGATACATAACCCAAAATAGCGCCTAAGGGTATTGAACCCGCATCCCCCATAAAAACGGATGCGGGATAACTGTTAAACCAGAGAAATCCAATGGATGCCCCCAGCAGAGCGGCGCATAGAATAACCACTTCTCCTATATTTTTTATATACGGTATGGACAAATAGTTTGCAAATTTATAATTTGAACTTGCATAAGAAAATATAAGGTAGCCTGCTATGGAAATTGCGAAAATACCTATGGCAAGCCCGTCAAGTCCGTCGGTCAGATTAACCGCATTAGAAGTGCCTACGATGATAAACGATGCAAATAAAATAAAATATGGACCTAAATTAAGATAATAATCCTTAACAAAGGGTATAATAACCATGCCTAAAGATTCGTCATGGGTGTACAAAACGGTGGAGATGAAAAGCGCCGTTAAACTTTGCATCGTAAACTTATATTTCCCCTTCAGCCCTCTCGAAGAACGCCCCTTGAGTTTCAAGAAATCGTCCGCAAAACCGATAAGTCCAAAGACAAAAAGCGTAAATAAACCCGTATAGAGATAAAAGTTGTAAAGTTTAGTAAGCAGCAATACAGGTATTATCACGCTGAATAAAATTAAAAGACCCCCCATGGTCGGAATATCTTTTTTTTCCGTTATATGGGATTTTGGACCGTCTTCCCTGACAATCTGGGAAACCTTCATCTTTTTTAACATTTTAATAAATATATTTCCGAACGCGATAGATAAGATTAAAGATAAAATTATCGCATAAGATGCCCTGAATGTAATATATCTAAAAAAATTCGGATTTAAACTTATCATAAATATTTTTTCCCTCTCCCAATCCCTCCCCTCCGGGGA
>JAJYQZ010000039.1 GCA_021794335.1 bacterium | reverse complement strand
TCCCGCGTAAAATCATTTAAAGCGCCGGTAAAAATAAAACTTTTACCTGCTATCAAATTTGATTCACCGGGTTTTACGATATTAATATACGGCGATACGCCGGCTTTAAAAAGCCTTTCTATAACATCAATGTTTGATTTAAGCCTGAAAAAATTATATATCGAACTTCCAATTTCTTCGCCTATGCCGAATTTTGATGAAAGTTCCTGAACCGTTGCGCTTTTAATACCGTTTATATTGCCAAAATAACGAACAAGCAAAGAGGCAATATGTTCGCCTACATGTCTTATACCAAGCGCATAAATAAATCTATCATAAGATATATTTTTAGATTTTTCAATAGAATTAAAAAGATTTTCTTCGGATTTTTCCCCAAACCCCTCTAACTTGCTCAAATCTCCAGGTTTTAAATAATAAATATCCGCCACATTTTTAATCAACCCTGTTTCAACCAACCTATCCACTATTCTTTCCCCAAGCCCTTCTATGTCCATTGCCCTTTTTGAAGCAAAATGAACTATTGCGCCTTTAATCTGACACGGGCAGGAAAGCTCATTCATACATCTGCGCGCCGCGCCGTCTATTACAACCTCGGACCCGCAGCAGGGGCATTTATTGGGAAGATTGAAAGCTCCGCTCCGTTTCCCCTTCAAAACAACCTTGACAACTTCCGGTATAACATCTCCGGAACGCTCAACCAGAACCCTATCCTCGATATTAATATTTTTTTTATCTATTTCATCCTGGTTGTGAAGCGTCGCCCTTTTAACTATAACCCCTCCGATGTTTACGGGGTTTAAAATCGCCACGGGAGTCAATATCCCCGTTCTGCCGACCGATACCTCGATATCTTCGATAACCGAAACATCCTGTTTCGCCGAAAACTTATAGGCGGTTGCCCACCTCGGGCTTTTGGATATCTCGCCAAGCCTTTCCTGCAGGAAAACATCGTTCACTTTTATAACAACGCCGTCTATTTCAAAAGGAAAGGATTCCCTTTTTCTCGAGGCTTCGTCAAAAAAATTCACCGCCCCCTTGATGCCGTTTGCAACCATCATATTTTTATTTATATTGATTCCAAAAGATTTTAAAAGATTCATGAGTTCGAACTGGGTTTTAAAGTTTATTTCTTTTGAATACTTCCCGATGCCGTAAGCAAACATTATAAGATTTCTTTGCGCGGTAATTTTAGGGTCGAGCTGCCTTATGCTGCCCGATGCCGCATTTCTAGGGTTTGCAAAAAGGGACAATCCTTCCTTTAACCTTTCCTTATTCAGTCTTTTAAAGTTTTCTTTATCCATTAAAACTTCTCCGCGCACCGGAAGATAGCTTATATCTTTTAAAAGCTTAAGGGGTATCGTTTTTATCGTCTTTAAATTCGCCGTAACATCTTCGCCCGTTACCCCGTCCCCCCTTGTAGAACCTTGAATGAATATGCCGTTTTGATAAATAAGTTCTATTGCAAGCCCGTCAAACTTAAGCTCGCACTCATATTCAATATTCCCGTCCATATCGTAATCTAAAAATCTCTTAATCTTTTTATCAAATTCTACGACTTCTTCTTTCGAATAGGTATTGTCCAATGAAAGCATAGGAATATTGTGTTTAACCTGCGCAAACTTTTCGCTGACGGCACCGCCGACCCTTTTAGATGGAGAGTCTTCCCTTGCATACTGAGGATATTTTCTCTCAAGTTCCGTTAATTCCTCAACCAATTTATCAAACTCGTAGTCGGACAGAACGGGGTCCTCAAGCATATAGTAACGGTAGTTGTGGTAATTTACGGCATCCGTCAATTCATCTATCTTTTTTTTTGCGGCTAAATTATCTTTCACTCAGGCTCCGAAGGTTTCAGGTATCGATATTATAAAAGAGGTATCAGTAGATCGCATTATATAAGTAATAATTTGTCAAAACCTTTTTGACATAGTTTCTTGTTTGATTAAAAGGGATGGATTCAATGAATAACAGCATATTATCCCCCTTAAACGAATAAGTTTTCCAGTAATTAACGGCATTCGGTCCAGCATTATAAGATGCTATGGCAAGATATTTTTTGTTGTTAAACTGGTCTAAAAGGGTTTTTAAATAATAAGAGCCGAATTGAATATTAATATTTTTAGAATAAAGCATAGGCGGATTAAAATTATAGCACTTGACTCTTTTTGCTATATAATATCCGGTTGAAGGTATAATCTGCATAAGTCCGATAGCGCTTGCGCTTGAATAACAGGCGGGATTATAAAGGCTTTCCTGCCTCATAACGGCATAAATCAAATTAATGGGAATGCCGTAACGGTTTGCATACCTGTTTACATAAGAAAAATAAGGCCGCGGATAAATAAATTTCAAAAAATCGGCATTTTTAACGAGGGGTTTATCGTAATAGAGTAAAACCTTGGCTAATCCGGAAAGCTGCCAGTAATCGCCGAAACGATTCATAATACCTGCTAAACTTATCAAAACCGCTCTATTTAGTTGCTTTTTATGATTTTTAGCTGCTTTTCCGGCCTGTTTTATGATATCCTGCACTTCTATATTCGCTAAAAAATAAATTTTAAGATTTAAAAATGCCCTAAACCTTTTAAATTTAATATTTAAAGCAGGATTTTGTCTCAATGCCTCATTAAAAAGATGTAAATCGCTTTTAAGGTTTATTTTTTTATAATTGCTAAGCTCAAAAGGGTCTTCCGTCTCTATTCTGGACATTATGCCGTAATACGAAAAAACCGATGCGCTTTTTACCAGATTAAAATAAAAAGAGGCTTTGTTTGTCATCCCGAGTTTTTTCAGTATAATGCCGTACCAAAACAGGTATTTCGCATCACTTCCGTAACTTCTAATAACGCTTAAAAGCGGCTCGAGCTCTTCCCTTGCATTTATAACCGCTCCATTTTTTAAATCCTTCATGGTCTTATTCCAGACTATTGCCTTATAAATGGACAAACCCCGTCCGCTTAAATAACCGTTATCCTTTATTATATGTTTCAACAGGCTTAATGCCTTATTTTGATTATGCAGATTATAATAATAGTAATCAACTTTCAGATATAAAAGCCGGGACGACATGTTGCTAATCTTATTTTTGTTATTATGTCTTAATAATTTATCGACATCTTTTAAAAATAAAGGGCTTTTTGTCATAAGCAAGTCTTTAATCTTTATTAAAGCGGCTTTTTGACCGTTTATGTTTGATAATAGTTCTAACGATTTTACATAATAAGCATCATAATACAAGTCCTGCGCCCTTTCGATTTTTTGAGGATTTGTCAGGTATAAACCGTTAAAGCCTGGGATATTCTTTATCTTTTTAATTATATAATGTTTGTGCGAGAAATAGGGATAGCGGATATAAAGCCGCAGCAAATAGCTCTTTGCTTCCCTATAATTCTTTAATCGTAAATAAATTTTCGCGGCTTGAAAAATTGCGTATGGCCTTACTGACGGAGATTTTGAATGTTTAATGATATACTTAAAATGATCTATTGCCGGATATAAATACCCATCCTTTTTTTCCGAAACGGCAAGATAAAAAACAGAATTTTTATAAAAGACAAAATTTGGGTAATCCTTAGCCAATTTAAAAAGCACATAATTTGCTTTACGGTATTCCTTTAATTTTACAAAACAAATCCCCTGATAGTATAAGGCATAGTCGCTTAATAATCTTCCCTTAAGCGTGTAGAGCCAAAACATGCCCGCCGCCTTTTTATAATTGCCGCCCTTGTAAAAGTTATAGGCCTCTTTAAAATAAATCCCGTTTTTATTATGGTTTTCATTATAGCCGCTTAAATATGAAAAAGACTGCTTTAAATTTATAAAAAATGACAGGATGATAAAAACGCAAAAAATGCATATTTTAATTAATCTTGACATTTTATTATTTCACTTTATTATGCAATTAGAATTAACTTTTATCTAAAATATCGAAGATTACCGCTTCGCCATCTTCGCCAGCCGAAAAGACATGCTTTTCTATCTTTTGAACTTTACCGCTTGCCGGTCGGTAAGTTAAAATATCCGGTAAAAACCTCTTCCGCAGGGCCTGCCATATAAATACCGTCCGTAAGTTCCCCCGATATTTTTAGTATTCCGCCGTAAAGGTTCACATTTAAACTGCCCTGGCTTATTTTATTTGTCTTTCTCATAACGGAATACACGGCGCAAGCGCCCGTCCCGCATGCTAAAGTCTCTCCGGAACCCCTTTCCCATGTTCTAACCAGCACATTGCTATCGTCTAAAACCTGAACAAATTCTACATTTGTCCTTTTTGGAAACATTGGATTGTTTTCTATCAAGGGTCCGTAAAAATGAACATCGAAATCTTTTACATCGTCAATAAATATTACGCAATGGGGATTACCCATAGAAACGCAGGAAACTGTGAAATCTTTTCCTTTAACGCTTAATTTTTCCTCGACTATTTCGAAATTTCTAAAATTGGCAGGAATTTTAGAGGCCTCGAAAACCGGAAGCCCCATAAATACCTTCGCCTCTTTTACTTTGCCGTCCTTTAAAAACACCTCGACGGTTTTAATCCCTGCAAGGGTTTCTATATCTATGACACTTTTATCCGTAAGGCGATGGTCATAAACATACTTGGCAAAGCATCTTATCCCGTTTCCGCACATCTCTCCTTCGGAACCGTCTGCGTTAAACATGCGCATGCGAAAATCCGCTTTGACTTCAGAGGTGTTAGATACGGCGGATGCAGGCAAAATAACGATGATGCCGTCCGAGCCTGCGCCAAAATGCCTATCGCTTATTTTGACGGCCAATTCTTTATAAAAATCAGTGTCATCCGCAACGCAGCCGGGCAAATCGTTTACGGCATCCAAATACAGATAATCGTTGCCTGCCCCCTGGAGCTTGGTAAATTTGATATTCATTCTTAAATTATCCTCTGCCTGTATTCCCAAATTTGCCGATAGAAATTAATAAATTGACCTCAAAAGCTTAAAGACTCTGGATGAGCTTCGCTGTACTTCGTTTCCTGCTTTCGCAGGAATGACACCCGTTGGGTGAAACGTTAAAACCTCATATTGTCATTCCCGCGAAGGCGGGAATCCAGAGTTAGAATTTTCTATCGGCAATTTTGGGGTATTTATCAATCTTGAATTTTATGCCTTTTTAATATGTTTTTTAAGGATGTATTTCCCCGGGTGGTAAAGCTGTGCGCAATAACAATTCCATTTTTTATCACGACATCGAGCTTTTCCTCATACTTCCTCGTCGAACTTTTAAGTATCTCGTTGCCCAAATGCACATACTTATGGTAATAAAATCTGTATTTATATGTAACCTCTCCGGGGGTCAACGGGTTTTTTTCTATAGCATAAGGGGGGCCGAATATGGAGACTATCAGGGATTCGGTTGTCGTCCCGTTAATAATTTTATTTACATTGGTTGATATTATCGGCTTACCCTGAATATTTCTTGTCGTAGCGCAACCGGTTAAGGTAAAAACGGATAAAAGCAGAACCGATAAAAGCAGAAAAGCCCTTTTTGTCATTTTAAATACCTCCAAAAAAACCGAAAATTTTCCTTAAAAATTATATTTATTAATTTTTCTTAATTTCAAATATTTTCAATTTTAACATAAGCAAGAATATTAATTCAACTTTAACCTTTCTCCCAAAATTGCCGATAGAAAATTTATTTTCTGGATTCCCGCTTTCGCGGGAATGACTTTGCTGGTATTTATAATTTCACCCGTTAGGCGTCATTCCCGCGAAAGCGGGAATCCAGTGTTCAAATAACTTTAAAGCTATTTTAAAGATTTCTATCGGCAATTTTGAGTTCCCCCGCATCTCACTTTCTAAGCCTGGGGTCAACCAAAGCATAGGCTATATCCGCCATTAGATTGCCAAGAAGGGTAAGAATCGCGCCTATGACTAAAATACCCATTATTGTGGGATAGTCGCGG
>JAJYQZ010000308.1 GCA_021794335.1 bacterium | reverse complement strand
AAAAGTTGCGAGTCCGAAAAGAAAGCTATTTTATCAAAAACTTCCTTCGGAACTTGGCTTAAATAGTTTAAGGCAATTATTAGTGCCTTATATTCGGCTTCATTATTAGTCGTAATTCCCAGATATTCCTTTAGCTCCGCTATCACTACCCCTGCTTCGTCTTCTATAAGAACTCCCGCTCCGGCGTTACCCGGGTTATTCCGCGAAGCTCCGTCTATATGCACATTTATAGTCATAAAATTATTAATTTATCCTACTTTAATTTTGCAATAGAAATTTATTTTCTGGATTCCTGCTGAAGCGGGTTGGGACGATAAGGGAATTTAAACTTTCACCCAACGGGTGTCATTCCTGCGAAAGCAGGAATCCAGTATTTACATATAAAAGAAACATCTAAATATTTTCTATTGCAAAATTAAAGTCCTAATAGCCGATATACTTACATATGTAAATGTTATATACGGGATTATTTTTAGTTTCTAAAGAAGCGAACAAAAGCCTTGCTCCGGCGCAAATTGAGCGGAACCAGCCCTATGATTTAAGCGGGGCTATTATCCTGCTCTATATATAATATTCTTGAGCATATCGGGCATTGCATAAATAATTTTTCCGATAAAAGTTCATTGAACTGCTGAGGGGGGAGCATTCTATAACACCCGGTGCAGGCGCCCGACTTTGTTACGGAAGCTATGGCAGGTAATTTTTTGCTTCTTTTTATCGTTTCATATACCGCATAATGCTCTTTTTTTATTTTGCCGACAAGCAAAGCTCTCTTGCCTGCAAAATCCTTTTTTGCCGCATCAAACTCTTTTTCATTTTTTTTATAACTATCTTTCTTTTCCGACAAACTATGGGTCAGCTCATCCGCCTCTTTTTGAACCTGCAATGCTTCATTATCCACTTCATCTTTACTGCTTAAATATGATAGTATATCGTCCTCGGACTTCTTTTTTAAAGATTCGTTATCCTTTATGGATTTTTGCATTGCGTTGTATTCTTTATTGGTCTGGATAAGCTTTTGAGCATCCTTCATTTTTGTAATTCTTTCATCATATGATTTTATATTAAGCTCTTCCATGCCGATTTTCTTACTTAACTCCAGTAGCTCTTCTTTCAGTTTCCTAAGTCTTTCCTCTTTTGCCTTAAGAACACCTTCTGTTTCCTTGATGCCTTTAAACGCCTCTTTTGCCGCCTCCTCTAACTTTAACAAATCTATATCGATTTTCTGAATCTCGATTATAAATGCAATCTGCTGGTTCAAATCTTCCCTCCTTCATATTTAAAAAACGGATTATTTTCATTATTATTTTCTATTACAGGAATACTAAATTCCTTTATCAATATATCCTTTGTAAGCGAAGTAAAATACTTTTCCATATCAAAATGGGAAAGCTCCGCTAAACATATGCCGCTTTTATCGGCTTTAAGAGCCTTGCTATGCGTTAATTCGGAAGATATTAAAATGCCGCAGTTATTTTTAATTGCCTCGTCTATAAACGAAAACCCGCTTCCCGAGACGACGGCAACCTTTTTTATCGTACTGTTTAATTTTCCGCAATAGTGGATAAACAAAGGATTAAATAGCCTGTCGATTTTATTTAGAAGATTTTCAAGAAGGGTTGGAGGTTCTAAATTTCCCATAGCCCCCATGCCGTCCGGGAAACTGCCCCCGAAGTCATATAAGGGATATAAATCAAAAGCGGCTTCTTCGTAAGGGTGGATCTTTTTTAATTCGTCCAGCGCCTTGTTTACGGCTCTTTCTTCGATTATGACCTCGAGCTTAGATTCATCCGTAAAAGAGGTTTTTTCAGGACTGCCTATAAACGGATTTGCTCCTGAAAGCGGCTTAAATGAACCCTTTCCTTTAGTTTCGAAGGAACAATTTTCATAGTTCCCGATTTTAGGGTTTGCATAGGCAAAAAGAATGTCTCTTACAGGCTTTATATAACCCTTTGGAATAAAAACCGAAAGTTTGTATAATTTTCTTTTATGCGGTATTAGAGGGCGGCTTTCTTTAATGCCAAGTTTATTTGCGATATAATGATTCATCGAATACCGCGAAGAATCAAAATTAGTATGCATCGAATAGACGCAGATTTTGTTTTTAACGAGAAGATTAAAGACTTTCCCATCTTTAGAATCTAAATCCACCGATTGCATTGGGTGGAAAAAAAAAGGGTGATGAATTAAAATGAGATTAAAACCTTTCTTAACCGCAAGATTTGCGCATTTATCCGTAAGGTCTAAGGATGTTACGATACCTGAAAGAGGTTCATCGGTTAATTTTATTTGATAGCCCGAGTTATCCCATTCTTCTTGAAGGTTTAGCGGGATTAAACTCTCTAATTTATCAATAACATCTTTTATTAATAACGGCATTTTAAAATGGTGGGCCCACCCGGGTTCGAACCAGGGACCAACCGGTTATGAGCCGGCCGCTCTACCAGCTGAGCTATAGGCCCTTAATGCATTACTTTACAAATGTTTTAAGTCTTTTGGAGCGGCTCGGGTGTCTGAGTTTTCTTAATGCTTTAGCCTCTATCTGCCTGATTCTTTCCCTTGTAACCCCAAACTCCTGACCGACTTCTTCTAATGTATGATCTGATTTTATTCCAATGCCAAACCGCATTCGGAGCACCTTCTCCTCCCTATCGGTAAGAGTGGACAGAACCTTTCCGGTTTGCTCTTCAAGATCCGTGTTAATGGCTGCTTCTAAGGGCAGAACGGTAGTTTTATCCTCGATAAAGTCGCCCAGATGACTATCCTCCTCTTCGCCAATCGGGGTCTCTAAGGATATCGGCTCCTTGGCTATTTTTAAAACCTTCCTGACCTTGTCTATGGGGAGATCCATTCTTTCGGCAATCTCTTCGGGCGCGGGCTCTCTTCCAATCTCCTGAACTAAAGCGCGAGAAGTCCGTATTAACTTGTTGATCGTTTCAATCATATGAACCGGGATTCTGATGGTTCTAGCCTGATCGGCGATAGCGCGGGTTATTGCCTGCCTTATCCACCATGTCGCATATGTCGAAAATTTATATCCCCTTTGATACTGGAATTTCTCGACAGCCTTCATAAGGCCGATGTTGCCTTCTTGGATAAGGTCAAGAAATTGAAGCCCCCTGTTTGAATACTTCTTGGCAATCGATACTACAAGCCTTAAATTGGCTTCGACAAGTTCGGTTTTCGCGATTTTCGATTTTTCTTCCCCAATTTTTATCGACTCGACTATATTTTTAAGTTCGTCTTTAGAAACCCCGACTTCACTTTCTATTAACGATATTTTGGATTTGTATTCATTAATAAGTTTGTTAATGCTGAAGGTTCGCTTATGCTCTTGAGACCTTGCAGGATTAAACATATCCGTTTTATGCCTTAACGCGCTTTCAAGCTCTTTTATATTTTCCTCATATTCCAGCATTTTTAAATTTTGGTTCTTAAGTTTCGTTATAATTTTATCGGTGATTTTCTTCTTAAGCCCTAATTCTCTAAAATATAGGAGTATCCTTTTCTTGGCGGCATCGGATTGATTTTTACGGTTTATTCCGGATATCCGGCTCACGATGTCTTCATTCTCCTCCATCTCGGCGTGCGGCTCGCCGCCTTCCGGGTAATCTTTAACCCGCCCTTCTATGCCTTCTTTACCCTCTGCATAAGCGGTTTTTTTGCTTTTTTTAGTTAAAGAACCCTGTTTTTTCTTGTTGCCGCCGCTAACTTCTTTTACCGCAGGAGATGTATAACCCACTTCTTTTTTAATTTTTTCGATAATGGACAAAACCCTTCCCACCGCTTTTTCAATCTCTTTTTCGTTCGGAAATTCCTCATCGTCAAAATCGGAAATAAGACTGGCAACGCTTATCTCTTGATTTTTTAATTTTTCCCCTATCGATATAATCCACTTAATCGGAATATCGGAATTTAAAACAGAAGAAAAAATCTCTTCTTCTCCCTCTTCAATGCTTTTGGCTATTTCTATTTCTCTTTCGCGGTTAAGAAGGGAAACGGAACCCATCTCTTTCAGGTACATTCTGACAGGGTCGTTTGTTCTGAGCGCAATATCTTCTTCCTCTTCTATTTCCTCGTTATATAATTCATTAGCATGTTTTGTTTTATGGGCAAACACGGCGGATGAATCTCCGTTGAGATCGATATCTTTTTCGCCAAGCATGCTTATTAAATCATCGATTTGGTCAGGCGATACTACCTCCTGAGGAAGAACATCGTTAAAATCGTCGTAAGACAGCCTCCCAACCTGTTCTTTAGCTTTTTCGATGCTTTTCTTAATTATCTGGTTTTCAAGATCTTTGTTTTTACTTTCTAATTTTAAGGTATCTTTAGATACACCCCCGATAATTTTATTTTTTTTGTTTTTGTTTTTGTTTTTGTTTTCCATATTTTTTTTATTCAAGTCTTTTATCTTTAAAAACTACAAATTTTCTTTTGAAATTCTTTTGATAAGTATTTTAATTTATTAAGTTCTTTAAATTTTAACAATCTGACGCTTTCATCTAATTTCCCGCTTTTAAGTTCATCCAATAAACATCCGCAGGCTTTGTTGATATTATCTATTTTAAGCTTAATAAGAAGCTTTTTAATATCCCTTCTTTCATCTTCCAAAGTTGTTTTATCTTTATAACCGGATGAAAATGATATAGAATAATAGATGCGGCTCCATTTTGATTTATTTTCCGTATTAGAAATTATTTCTTCTATAATCCCGCTATTTCCCTGATTAAAATCGCCGTCGGCTTCGCTGCTCCTCAATTCTTCCAGCGTATTTTTTGTTGCTTTTATTATATAAATAGCATCTTTATCGGAAAATTCGTTAATTATATCATCATTAATATAATCTGTCAAGAGCAAATTATAAAATAACTTTGCAATAACTAAATCCTCGATATTTAAATCTTTTTCATAATTTTCGATATGAAAACCTGATTCATCTTTTGAATCCGCAAAGGCTGAGGATATTTTCTTAGAAGAAACGTAATCTCTGACGATATCTTCTTTTAATCCGAGATTGTTCGAGACTAAATTTATATAATGGGAAAGTATTATATTATTATCTATTTTTTTTATAAAAGGCGCTACATCCTTTAATATAGAAATCTTCTTCTTAAGCTCCCTTATATCGTCCTTATCATATATTATACCATACTTTTTATTATTTTTAATTAAAACCTCATCATTTTTCCCGCTATCATCTTTAGCGGTTTCGCCTGATAAATTATTCATATAGTAATCTATAATAAAACCTATCGGCGATTTTTTATTATCGGAAATTAATTTGATAAGCTTTTCCTTTCCATATTTTCTAACAAAGCTGTCAGGATCGTCCCCTCCGCTTAAGGTTACCGCATATATATTTTTATCGGAATTATCCATAAAACCTTGAAAAAGCTCGATGCCTCTATTGATGGCATTTATACCCGCCTTATCCCCGTCAAAAAGCAAGATAATCTCATCGCACAACCTTGACAAAATAATAATGTGATTTTTTGAAAGCGCGGTCCCCATAGTCGCGGCTACATTTTTAATGCCCCTCGAATAAAGCATTATCATATCGAAATAGCCCTCAACCACGATAACGCTATTTTCTTTCTTTATAAACGGTAAAGACTTGTTTAAGCCAAACAGGGTGCTGCTCTTAATAAAAATCGGGGAATTATTGGTGTTGATATACTTTGGCCCGTTAGAATCCTGCAAAACCGATCTGGAGGCAAAGGCTATAGGCTCGTTATTCCTATCGAATATAGGGATAACGAGTTTATTTGTAAAACGATCAAAATATTGATTGCCGGGGCCTGATTTTCTGATCAATAACCCCGCATTAGCACAGGTATCGAGATCGGCTTTGTTATTCGACAGGAGTTTGGTTAATCCGTTTCCTTGTCCCGCAAATCCTAATTTAAATTCTTTTGCGGTATTTTCATCTATGCCTCTT
>JAJYQZ010000349.1 GCA_021794335.1 bacterium | reverse complement strand
CCAGAAACTAATATTTTTAATGGAGAATTTTTTTGGAAAAAAGAATTATAATCGCGTCAATTTTATCCGTTATCTTAATTTTAGCATGGGGCTATCTTATGCCTCACGCAGGGCAAAACAAGGCCGCAGTTACCAAGCCGGCGGCTACAAGCGGCAAGATCACGCAGCCGCAGACCAAGGAACCTGTCGTAGAAAAAAATGCCCCTTCCAAATCTAAAAAGCCGATTGCCGTATCAAAATCCGTCCAATCCATCAAAAGCGTATCATATAAAGGGGACAAAATTTATGCAATGTTTAACATACCCGACGGCGCCGTTTCCAAATTAAATCTTTTAAAGTATTCATATACCGAAAAAAATTTAGAAAACAAGGTTAATCTGGCAAACACGCAAAAAATAGCGCAGATAATTAATTTTATTCCCCAAAATGCCCAATCATCCCTTAAGCTTGTAAACATAAAAAAAGAAAAAGATTCGGTTAAATTTTTTTACGATATTAATAATAAGATAATCTTAGTAAAGGACTATAAATTTTTAAACGGAAAATATCTTTTAACTAATGACATTTCTATTAAAAACCTTACAAATAAACCTATAGTATTCAAGGGTCATTATGTTCTTTCGGCTGCCTTGAAACCTGTTTCTAAAAATTTAAATTACATCAATTTTTCGCCGATTATTTATATTAATAAAGGTTCCGTAACACCTGATACGACCCAAACTACAAAATATAAAGGAGATATTTCGTTTGCCGGTTTTAACTCAAAATACTTTATGCTTGCGGCGGTATCGCCCGGCAATACCGTTTCCGTTAAAAAAACCGATAAAATAATCTCTTTTATAATTCCCAAAAGGGTATTGATTTCTCCTAAAAAAACCGCCGATATTTCTTTAAATGTTTACGGCGGTCCAAAAAAATTATCCCTTCTTACGCCGCTGGGGCACGGCCTTAATTCAACCCTGGATTTTGGATTTTTTGGATTTTTCTCGATAATTTTATTGCACATACTGGAATTTTTTTACGGCTTTGTCCATAATTACGGTCTTGCAATAATACTCCTTGTTTTGGCCATAAGAATCGTTTTTTATCCGCTTACCTATACGGGTTTTAAATCGATGAAACAGATGCAAAAGTTAACCCCTAAAATAAACGAATTAAGGGAAAGATATAAAGACAATAAGACAGAATTAAATAAAAAAATTATGGAACTTTATAAAGAAAGCAGAGTCAACCCTTTTGGCGGATGCCTGCCCATGATATTGCAAATTCCGGTTTTTTACGGCTTGTATATGACGCTTTTAATGTCCATACAGCTTAGAAATGCGCCGTTTGTCTTCTGGATACATAATCTTTCAATCCAGGATCCTTATTATATTTTACCCGTTTTGATGGGGCTGACTATGTTGATTTCGCAAAAAATGAACCCCGTTATCGGGGACCCCACTCAGGCTAAAATAATGTTAATCCTTCCGATAGTTTTTACCTTTGTTTTTATCCATTTTCCTGCAGGGCTTCTTTTATACTGGACGGTTAACAATATATTAACCATCGCCCAACAATATATTATTAATAGAAAATTTGCTTAATTATTAGACTGGTAAACTGGATAAATCCAGGGTTGTTTCATTATTTTCGTTGCATGGTTATTATATAATCATATGCCTTTATATGGCTTTAAGGTTAGTTAAAAATGGCCGTTAAATCCTCGCTTTTTAAAGAAATCGACACTATTTGCGCAATATCTTCCCCCTCCGGCGAGGGCGCTATAAGCATTATACGGGCTTCGGGCGAAGATGCCATAACCGTTCTGGAAAAAATTTTTAAGCCGTACAATAAAGGCGCTTACCCGCTTAAACCGCGTTATTTTTATGCCGGCCGGATTTACGATCCGTTTATATGTTCCTTTATCGATGAAGCCGCCTGCGTTTATATAAAAGGTCCGGATTCATACACCGGCGAGGATATGTTCGAGATATATCCCCACGGAGGCATATTTAATACGCGCTATATCCTTGAAATTATACTTAAATCGGGGACCAGGCTTGCCTATAACGGGGAATTCACCAAAAGGGCATACCTAAATAACAAGATAAACCTTATTCAGGCAGAGGCAATTTTAGAAATTATAAAGGCTAATTCGGTAAAGGCGCTTTTGATCGCAAACAACGAATTAAACGGTCTTTTGGAAAAAAGGATAAAAGCCGTTAAAGATGATTATCTTTATCTTTTGGCTACGGTAGAAGCATTAATCGATTTTCCGGAGGAAGAGTTTAAGGATATGGATAACGAGTTCTTTAAAGCGGCTTATAATCTTACCGGTTCAATTAAAGATTTGATTAACTCTTATGAAAATTATAACTTAAACAGGCAGGGTTTAAGCGTTGTTATAGCAGGAAAACCTAATGCCGGAAAGTCCAGTCTTTTAAATGCCTTGCTGGGAAAAAACAGGGCAATCGTTTCGGATATGCCAGGAACCACGAGGGATTACATCGAAGACAATATATTTTTATTCAATAAACCGATAAAAGTCGTCGATACTGCGGGATTGCGTAAATCCAATGATTTAATCGAAAGCGAAGGTATAAAATTAACATACGGGCAAATCGAAAAAGCCGATATAGTAATTTATATTTGCGATGCGCAGGATGATTTCGCCGATTTTAATTTTACTGTAGATTATGAAATACTCAAGCTTAAAAATGTGATTTTAGTTTTAAATAAGATTGATTTATTGCCGTCAGGTGATTTAATAAATAAAAAAGATGAGCTATTTAAGAAGGCGGTTGATAAATTTGCATTATCAAAGTTAGTTTTGATGAGCGTTAAAAATAATATCGGAATAGATTTGTTAAAAGATGCTCTTTACGATATAATTTTAAAAATCGAAAGCGGCGTTAAAGAAGATGTCAGCATTACGACTATAAGGCAAAAGACGCTGTTGGAAAAATCCCATGACTTATTGCAAAAAGGAATTTTGAAGTATAAAAATAGCGAGCCGCTTGAACTTATATCAATTGATTTAAGGGAGGCCGCCTGTTATCTGGATGAAATAATCGGCGGCGTTACAAATGAAGATATACTCGATAAACTTTTCAAAGAGTTTTGCATCGGGAAATAATATAATGACCAAATCCAGATTTAGAAACTATTTTAGATATTCCAATGCTAAGTAAATCTGGATTTGGGAATGCGGTGTTTTTATCAACCTTAAGCGAAGCGCCGCAGGAGAGTTAAAATTAACCTTAATTAACGTGGAGGACAAGAATGAAAAGGACCTTATTCGGCATTGCTCTTATTACATTAATTGCAATCAGCGGAATGTTTTTTCTTTCCGGATGCGCAAAAAAAGCTTCCAAGCCGCCCGTTACTTCCGGGCCAGGCATAGCCGGCGTGGTTTACCCGTCAAGCTGGCACATGTACGCTTTAAATCCGGGACATGCCGCTACATTTAATAAATCCGGTGAAAAAGCCGCCGCCGTTTCATGGAAGTTCGGGGTGAAAAATGCAATACCTTTTAGCATGCCCGTATCCGAGATTAAAAAGAAGTATGTCGGTATTACCAATGTCCGGGATCTTATCGGCATACCGATAGGCGTTGCGGTTGTTAAAGGCGTGGTCTTTGCGCCTAATGATAACGGTTATGTTTATGCCATTAACGCAGCAAATGGACAACTTATTTGGAAAGCTAATGTTTTAAACCAAATTATGTCAACCCCTATTGTTGCAAATACTCCAAAGGGCGAATTGGTATATGTAGGAGGCGGTAATTCTGTTTTTGCATATTCCCATGCCGTAAAATTTGGCGTTCCCGGCGCTCAAGTTATCAGGGGAGTTGATGTTAGCGGAGTCTATGCGTTAAATGCAAAAAACGGCCGCCTTGTTTGGGCTTATCACACAAAAGGCGAAGATATGCCGACAGGTATTTACTATAAAAATAAATTTATTTTTGGTAACGGTGACGGGCATATTTACGCTCTTGATGCCGCCGCCGGCAAACTTTTATGGAGGGTATATATTAAATCGTTTGTAAGTATGTCATCGGCCGTAAGATACCATAATTTCATTATTATGGGCGGAACGCATCCAAATTATCTTTATGCCGTAAATGCTAATACGGGTAAACTCGCATGGAAAGTTATGCCTCCGAAGGTATTTTCCAGCTCAATGGGAGACGGTTCTCCTGCGGTTTCCGTAAAAAATGGTATAGTTGTCATCCAGATTGAACGGAAAGCCCCCGGTGTTCATCGTTCTTCAAGCGTTGAAATTGGTTTAAATGCGAAAAACGGAAAAATTTTGTGGTCAACTAATCTTGGCGAGGGTATTGTGCCGCCAAGAAATAAAGATGCCGTTCCGATGATTTATAAAGGTGTTATTTATACGGGAAGTCCGGTTACGGCAACGGCTTATGCTTTAGATGTAAAAACAGGCAGGATTCTTTGGAGAACTCCATTGCATGTCAGGATGAAAGCCGCCCCGAGCATTCAGGGTCAAGACCTGTTCTTTCCTGTTGGCAATGGAAAGATATTTGTTGTGAATAAGGCGGACGGAAAAATTATCCATATATATGTTTCGGGTAATGGCGGTTTCGGACCGCAAAATGCGGTTATAGTTGACCACACAATGTTTATTGGAAGTAACTTTGGTTGGGTTTACGCAATACCGACTTCGAAAATTGTTGGTTAACTAATAAATAAAATACTGTTTAAAGATGACACCCTGATTCTGCGTTAGACATTCTAAATAACACCGCCCTCCTTTTATGGGGAGTGTTAGGGGGGGGGTATAGAAATAATCATTTTCTGATGCATTTTCTGATGCAGAATCAAGGATCAGTGGAAAAAACTTGACACTGCCTAAATAAAATTATATATTAGCTCAATTGGCAGAGGAGTATTATTGTCTGCCCCAAATAATATAGGATGAATAATTAATAATGACTATAAAAGCTAAACTTATATTGATTGAACTGATTTTAATAATCGGTTTTGGAATAATCTGGGTTTTTACCTATACCACAACCTCTACAATTTCAAAAGATATGAAAGAAATGGCTGCTTACAATTTAAATTACGGAAAGCTTCAAAATTTAAGAGGATATATGTACAAAGTTGCGGCGGCAAGCAGGCAAATTATAATAATACCAAGCAAAAAATTGCCATATAAACAATATGTTAAGGCTACCAATGGAATTATAAAATTATATCCTATTTTAAATAATCTTCCAGGCGGATTAGTTACAAAAGGTTTATTCATTCAATTTATTTCCCATACAACAAAAGCGGTCAACTTTGCGAGAGCTGGAAATAAAAATATGGCGATACATACAGAATTATTAGCTACAGCTCACTACTGGATTTCCATGAGAAAGCATTTGGCAACAATACTCAATGCGGAATTTGGCTATATAACTTTAATTCATAAAACGGTTAACAACGAAGCTCTTACATTAAATGAGACAATTTTTATAATGGTTATAATATTTATTCTGACATTAGTTGTCGTTATAACGTTATTAAGTAAAGGAATAATCAAGCCGATTGAAAGACTAACCGAACATGCTACCCAAATATCATTGGGAAAATCTACCGATGACTTTATCGTTAAATCCAATGATGAAATCGGCAAGCTTGCCATTGCATTTAATAGGCTAAAAAAAAGTTATTTAAAAGCTGTTGAAATGCTTATTAAAAGCAAATCAAATCACAACCAACCCTAAAAATCAACATTTAATACTCTTTCCGTTAATTATATGCGTTGGCGCCGAATAGGTTATATACACAGCGCATTTTACACTACAGAAGTTTCTGAAGGCATATTTTTATGCATCCAGATATCAAGAGGGATAGTAAGAATATCTTCAATTTCAGGTATAAGAGTCTGGTCTTTTCTAAGGTCAATTATCTTAAAGTAATTTTTGCATATCCTGCAGTATTGCAGACAGGCATTGCCGTATTCATCGGATTTGAAAATTTCTAACCTGGAGGGGTCTT
>JAJYQZ010000179.1 GCA_021794335.1 bacterium | reverse complement strand
GCGTCTTTGGACAAAACAACTTCCTTTTTTAATAATTTATTAAAATTTATATAAAACTGGAATATATTAATTCCTTTCTGTCCCCTTGCCCGCTGTTTCAATTTATGAATGAAACCCGCAAAAAAGGGTGAAAGAAGGACTATTACTAAAAATTGAACAATCCCTATTATCAAATGTTGAATATTATAATTATAAGTCATATCGTTTATATGTACCCTGACTTCGGTATAATTTTTTGTCCCAACCCGCTTCAGCGATATTTTTGTCCACGAGCTTATTAAAGTACGCCTTTGATGTGGACAAAAATGCCATTTATTACCTTATTATAAATATGTATATAATGAAGCAGACAATTAACGATAAAAATAAATACCCTAAAGAAACATTTATATTTTCCGAATTAGCCGCTTTATTAAAAATTTCCGATAATTTTAAATACAATTTTTCTGCCGGAATATAAATATATTTTTCAAAAATATCGTTAATTTCTTCGGTATAAACCGATTTAGTCCTGAAATACTTTTTTACGTCCTTTTCAAAGTTAATCTCGGAAACGGAGGAATAAAAAGAGGAAAAAACTTTCATTATGCTTGACGAAAATCCGCCGCCGGAATACTGGGCTTTTGAATTTTTTTCGTCAAGTCCGCATGCCCATGTTTCGAATATTCTTTTTTTACCGGAAGAAAATATTTTTAGATATAAAAATACGGCTGACGAAGCCGCCGCAAAAGCAATTGCTATTAAAGCCGGCGCATACAAAGAAAACGGACGGGCATTTATAATATGGACCGCCGAAAACGGATTTGAGCTTACCGTTCCGCCCGTCAAATAAAATATAACGGCATTTAAAGCCGATATTATTCGATAAGGATAAATACCGATAAAAATGCATAAAAAAACTGGGATTGCTATTCCTATTCTTTCGATAACATGTGGTTCTGCCGCATTTTCGGCGTTTTCCGTCCTTGGTTTGCCCAAAAAAGTAATTCCGAACAATTTGGTAAAAGCGGCACCCGCGGCGGCTCCGGTCAGCGAAAGGAGGGCAATGGCTATAACCGAAAAATACACCATATATAAATTATTCGTTAATACCGAACCTATCAACGAAATATATAAGTACCACTCGCTCAAAAAGCCGTTTAAAGGAGGCATGGCGGAAATGGACATTACGCCGATAAGAAACAAGACAGACAACTGTCCCATTTTTTTTGAAAGGCCGCCGAGTTTTTCCATATTCCTGGTATGCGTATATTTGTCTATCAATCCCGAACCCATAAATAGCGAACTTTTGCTTAAACCGTGATTTACTACATGAAGCAAGACCGCCAGCATAGCAAGATATTCTATGGATTTGAAATTTTCGACCTTAGCCCAGTAGGATACGCCTATGCCCATAAAAATTATGCCCATGTTTTCGATTGTAGAAAATGCCAGCAATTTTTTTATATCCTTTTGCACCATTGCATACATAATGCCGAGAAGAGCGGATAAAGCGCCTATGACGAGAAGTATGATTCCAAGAAAAGAATCGGACCCCGAACTAAAGACAAATAAAAATTTTAAAATACCGTATATAGCCATATTTACCATAATACCCGACATAATGGCGGATATATTGGCGGGCGCAACAGGATGGGCATAAGGAAGCCATGTATGAAACGGCATAATACCGGCTTTAATCGAAAATCCCGTTATTGCCGCCGCCAATATCATAATCCCGGCGGCGCCTTTATAATAGTCGAAAGAAAAGGACGAGGTTTTTAAATACAGCATTATAAAGCTTGCCGTTATAAGAATGGTTCCGATATGCGTCATTAAAAAATATAAAAAGCCCGCCCTTCTCGATTCCTCGCTCCCATCGTAAATAACCAATAAAAAGGAAAATATCGACATTAATTCCCAGAAAATCAAAAAAGTCAGCATATCGTTGCTTATAACAAGGATTATCATAGACATTATAAAGAAAAAAGAATAGAAAAAGAGGGACGGTTTTTTATCGTATTTATCCCCGTATTTAATCGAAAAAATAGAAATAAATATGGAGAGGGACGATATAAATATTACGAAAAATAGGGAGAGGGCGTCAAATCTGAAAGAAAAATTTATAAAAGAGGATTTTATAATAAATTCTTGCTTAGAATCATAAAAACTCAGGGCTATAAAAAGGACAGAGATTAAAATGGACAGACATCCGAAGAAATATCTGTAAATGCCGTTATATTTAGGATTCATTTGTTATTTATCAAAACTCTTAAGCCCCTTTCTTTTAAAAATTATTTACTTATTCATCCTTATAAAGTAAAGGTAAATTAAAGCAAACTTTTTAGATTATAACAAAAATTAAAAAATTAGCAAGAAATATTTAATTCCTTAATTTTTAATAGTTATTAATTCTTTTGTTCTTTTTGGTATATAATATGAAATATGTAACAAAAAGATATTTAGGAGGCATATATTATGCGTACAACATTAAATATGTCGGGCGAGCCGTCCAAAGAAGGCAAAGAGGGTAAGGGCAAAGCGGAAAGAACCGCCTATCGGAATCTTTTTGAAAGGGTTAAGCAGAACGAAAGGCAAAAGATTAAAGAAAAACTCGATAAAAAAGAAATAAAAGATTATAACGAAAAGAAAAAATGAAAAATAATCCACATTCACAAATAATTGGGGGACACAATATGGATATTAAAAATGCGGCTTACCCTGCTTTGCATTTATGGTGGAGATATACATGGAGAATGTGGCTGTTTCTTTTTGCGGTAGGCAGCCCGCTTGTTATCATAGGAAGCCTTTCGTTGGGTGAAAGCGGTATGATGTTTTTTGCCGAAATGATGAAAAATCATCTATACCGTTATACGCCCTATAATATGAAAGTAATGGGGATAATGACCGCGCTTATATTAATATTTTTTATTGCGGCGTTATTTTTCGGCGTATGGCTGTTTCGTTCCGTGCTTTTTAATAAAAGCTTCATTTTTAACGATAAACCGGAAAGATTTTCTGTAAGTTACGATAATACGATTTTAAATATTCCCGTATCGTGGAATAATGCCCTGGGGCTTTGGTGGGGTGTTGTCTGGCGCGGATTTGTTTTAGGTATTATTGCACGGCTGCTATTTTTTTGGACAGGTCCTTTAATGATGCTGATTAATATTGCCGTAAGTTATCTGGCATTTTTATGGCTTTTATTATATAATTATGGAAAAACTAAGATAATCGTATCGGCATCAACCGATGATTTCACGAATAGGGGCATTCAATATTCCAAAAATGGATAAACGGGTTATAGGATTTATGTTTCACATGAAACAAATTTTTCGGTAAATCAGGGCTTACGGCATCTCATCAACAAAATGCTAACGGCGGCAGGCGTAATACCGGAAATCCTGCCGGCTTCGGCGATGGTTTCGGGCTTAATCTTATTAAGTTTTTCGATTACTTCGAGCGAGAGACCCGGAATTGTCTTAAAATCGATGTCTTTGCTTAATTTAATGCCTTCAAATTTTTTTAACCTGCCGATTTCTTCCTTTTGCCTGTTAATATAGCCCTCGTATTTGATAAAAAGCTGAACGCGGCTTGATATATCTCTGCCGAATTTGTCGATTTCCGTCCCAAATTCACTCATAAGATTTTCCATCGCAACATCCGGCCGCTTTAACATATCGTAATATTTTCCGTTTTCATAGGATTTTAAAAAAGATAATAATTCATTAAACTTGGATAATCTGTCTTTATATATGGAGTATCTTTCTTCGTCCAATAAACCTGCCTCTTTGCCGTATTCACAAAGCCTGAAATCTGCATTGTCTTCCCTCAATAAAAGCCGGTATTCGGCGCGCGATGTAAACATTCTGTAAGGCTCCGCAGTTCCAAGCGTAATTAAGTCGTCGATTAAAACTCCGATATATGCCTCATCTCTTGCAAGTATCAAAGGCTTTTCGCCCTTAATCTTCAAAGCGGCGTTAATTCCGGCGATAATCCCCTGAGCCGCCGCTTCTTCATAGCCCGATGTTCCGTTAATCTGCCCTGCCAAAAAAAGGTTTTCGATATTTTTTGTTTCTAAAGAATGTTTAAGCTGGGTCGGCAGTACATAATCATATTCGATGGCATACCCCGGCCTCATAATTTTAACATCTTCAAGCCCTTTTATCGTTCTTAAAAATTTAAGCTGGGTATCCAACGGCAGGCTTGTCGAAAGCCCGTTCGGATAGTATTCGACGGAATCAAGGCTTTCCCTTTCCAAAAATATCTGGTGTCTTTCTTTATCTTTAAACCTGACGACCTTATCCTCTATGGATGGGCAATATCTTGGCCCCACGCCCTTAATAACCCCGCAATATAAAGGGGATTTATCCAGATCGTTTAAAATTATATTGTGCGTTTTTTCGTTTGTATAGGTTATATAACAGCTAATGCTATTAGTGATATTTTTACCCGATATGGAAAAAGGTACAAAATCATCCTCGCCTTTTTGCTCCTCAAGCTCGGAAAAATCGATCGTTCTTCCGTCTAATCTCGGGGTTGTGCCTGTTTTAAGCCTTCCGAGTTCAAGACCGTTTTCGATTAAACTTAAAGAAAGCTTATCGGCGGCAAAATCCCCCGCCCTTCCAGCGCTATAATTAAAAAGGCCGATGTGGATAAGCCCCCTTAAAAATGTTCCGGTAGTTAAAATAACCGCATTCGAATAAAGCCGTTCGCCCGTCCATAAAACAACTCCCGAGGCTTTGCCGCCGGAGGCAATCAAAGAATCGACCATAGATTGAATTATCGTCAAATTGCCTGCCGACTCCAAAGCCTTTTTCATATAAGTTTTATATTGGAACATATCGGCTTGGGCGCGGGAAGACCTGACCGCAGGACCTTTTTTGGTATTAAGCGTTCTAAACTGAATGCCTGTTTTATCTATCGCCTTTCCCATTTCTCCGCCAAGGGCATCGATTTCCCTTACGAGATGTCCTTTGGCTAAGCCGCCTATCGCAGGATTGCAAGACATCTGTCCGATGTTGTCTAAATTGATCGTGATGACGGCGGTTCTTAAGCCCAATTTTGCGGCCGCCAAAGCGGCTTCTATGCCGGCATGTCCGGCGCCGACGACAATTACATCGAAAAAATTATCTTTATCTTTTTTTATAATCATTAATCGATAAACCAAAATAAGCTATTTTTATTTATTATAACATTATTGCACCCATTATATTAAATACAAAAATAATCCATCACATTTGACATATTTATTTTTGGTGATATACTCAAATTAAATTTGACATCCTAATTAATTTTTATAATTTTTCTTATAATTTTTAAGATTAAATACGGAGGGGCAAAATGCAGGTTTCAAGACGCTCGTTTATTAAAGGAGTATTGATAGCCTCAATAATCGGGGAAGCCGATTTATTCGGCCTGTCCATGGATAAAGCCATGGCGGAATCAAGAACATTAAAAATAGAAAAGGCAAAAGAAACTAAAAGCATCTGCCCGTTTTGTGCGGTAGGATGCAGTATGATAGCATATTCTACGGGGGATGGTTCCGTAAATGCGAGGCCGTCTATTATGCATATAGAAGGCGATCCCGACAGCCCGATAAATCAAGGAAGGCTCTGCGCGAAAGGTTCTGCTACTATGCAGATAACGGTAAATAAGAACAGGGTTAAAGCCCCTCTCTACAGAAGAAAGGGCTCAAAAGAATGGGAAGAGGTTTCATGGGATTTTGCATTGGATAGAATTGCATTACTTATTAAAGAAGAACGGGATAAGAATTTTATAACAAAAGATTCGCAAGGCTACGCTTTAAATCAGCTCCCGACCATTGCCGCAGTCGGAGGTTCTCCCTGCGCAAACGAAAACAACTATCTTTTTGTAAAGGCTATGAGGTCGCTTGGTCTCGTCTATATCGACGGACAGGCAAGAATATGACACGCCCCCACAGTGGTCAGTTTGGCCGCTTCCTTTGGTCGTGGGGCAATGACAAATCATTGGATAGATCTGAAAAACTCTGATGTTATAATGATAATGGGTGCAAACCCTGCTGAAAATC
>JAJYQZ010000255.1 GCA_021794335.1 bacterium | reverse complement strand
AGGTTACGATAATATCGGATGAGAATTATAGGGCATACGCGAGGCCTTTAATTTCTTACTATTTAGAAGGAAAAACAACGGATGAAACCATCTGGTACAAAGATGACGATTATTACGAAAAGAACAACTTTAAACTTATGCTGGGGAAAAAAGTAGTTTCTGTCGATACCGCCTCCAAAAAAGTTATTACCGAAGACGGAAATGAAGTATATTACGATAAACTTTTTGTCGGACCCGGTGGAACCCCTTTTGTTCCGCCGACCGAGGGATTTAATCCCGAGTCCCCCATGATGGGGACATTTACAAGGTTCGATGACGCGAAAAAGATGGAAAGGGCGGCCAAAGCCGCTAAACATAAAGAAGCCATCGTTGTCGGGGGCGGACTAATAGGTTTAAAGGCATCGGAAGGTTTAAGGGGATTAGGCCTTCATGTTACCATTGTGGAACTTTTACCCCGCGTTTTAGGTTTGGCATTAGATGAAATATCAGGAAATATGACGGCAAAAAGGTTAAACGAGAATGGAATCGATACCGCAACGGGCGAAACCGTTACAAAAATCAATCTGGATGAATCTGGCAACCCTGTGAGCGTTATCTTGAAAAGCGGGAAAGAACTTGTTGCGGATATTGTCGTGGTCGGCGTCGGCGTCAGGCCTAATGTCGGTTTTCTCGAGGGAAGCGGTATAAAGATAGACAGAGGTATTATTGTCGATAAAACAATGATGACAAGCGTAAAAGATGTTTACGCCGGAGGGGATGCCGCAGTTATTTACGATGTTATTAATAAACGCCCGAACATTATCGCTATTGTTCCGCTCGCGTGCGAAGAAGGAAGGGTGGCGGGCACAAATATGGCGGGGGTTTACAGGGAATATCCCGGAGGGATGGGGTTAAATTCGGTTGAAATATACGGATTGCCTATAGTAACTATAGGCCTTACAAATCCTGCCGACGAGTCGCAAAAAGTATATATTTTTCAGGACGGCGAAAAGGTATATAGAAAGCTTGTTTATGACGGAGAGGTATTAGTCGGGGCAATTTTACTCGGAGATATTGCCGGAAGCGGAATATTATCGGCTATTATAAGGCAGGGGTTAAAATGCTTCAAATATAAAGATGAATTTTTAAACGGGAACATATATTCCTTCGTTATCGATAACGAATTCGAAATATATAATATAAACGAAGGGTATGCCATAAGGGGTGATTTTGAAGACCTGCCGGAGTTTTCAAGAACAAATTGGAGATAAGGTTTATGGACGAAAATAGCGCAAGCTTTGACAATAAAACGGGACTCCGCATAATAATAGAACAATTGCTGTTAGAGGTCAGGGATGTTAGCGAAGAAGATTTCGGCAAATGGTACGAAAAAAAGAGGAAAGTTTTTAACATAGGAATCAGAAAAGCGCCTACAAAAGAAGAATTTATAAAATACCTTAATTATGCCGTAAGCTTATATCCGCAAGGCAATACCGCAAGCTTTCCTAATTAATATTTATTTGCTCTGCTTATCATATAAAATGAAGAAAGTCGATATAGGCAAATCTATTCTTGCCCCCATGGCCGGGATAACAGGCTATCCCTTCAGGAAAATTGCATTAAAATACGGGGCGGAATTTTGTTTTACCGAAATGATAAGCGCTGACGGTTTTTTGCATAACGACAGAGGGACGCTGGAACTGCTTAAAACCGGAAACGACATAGATAAAACCGGGATCCAGCTTTTTGGAAGCAACCCGGTTATTCTGGCTCAAGCCGCAAAAAAGGCGGCCGATAACGGTTTTAAAGTTATCGATGTGAATATGGGGTGTCCCGTCAAAAAGGTTGTGAAAACAGGGGCGGGCAGCGCAATTTTGAAAGATGTAAAGTTGTTTTCCCTTATAGTTAAAGCCGTCAGGCAGGCAGTTAAAGATTCTATCTTTACGATAAAAATCAGAAGCGGATTTGACGAAAATTCGGTTAATTTTCTGGAAATAGGTAAAATTGCCGAGTTATCCGGCGTCGATGCGGTATTTTTTCACCCAAGGACGAGGACTTTAATGTTTGGGGGTGCGGCAGACCACTCGCTGACAAAAAAGCTTAAGGAAGAAATTGCTATTCCGGTATATGCAAGCGGCGATGTTTTTACCATAAATGACGCCTTGAGGATACAGGATTTTACCTCTGCCGACGGAATTATGTTTGCAAGGGGCGCAATCGGCAAGCCGTGGATATTTACGGAATATTTGAACGCGGGAACGCTTCCGGAAAAAATATATTTAACGGATATTAAGCTAAAAACAGACATAATTTTAGGGCTTATGGAAGAAATGAACCTGTTTTACGGAAAAGAAAGAGGGCATAAACTCATCAGGCCTCATCTGTACAGTTTTTTAAGGGGATTTAAGGGATCAAAGGGTTTAAGAAGCGGGGTCAATAATGCCCAAAATGAAAAAGAATTGGTAAGTATATTGAAAACGATAACAGACGAGAGTGATTTCGCCTGAAACTAATGTTATGAACTAAGATTATGGCAAAAAATAACGCAAATATTAATAACGCGAAAAACCCCCCTAAAATCGTTTCGTTTATCGCCAAATCCGGTACGGGCAAAACTACCTTAATCGAAAAGATAATAAAAATACTTGCGGAAAAGGGTTACAAGGTTTCATCCCTCAAGCATACCGACCATGATTTCGATGCCGATATTCCGGGAAAAGACTCATGGAGGCATAAAAACGCGGGCGCCTGCTCGACTATGCTTCTTTCGGAAAAAAAGATGGTTTTTTTTAGCGATATGGAAACGCCGTGCGGAATTAAAGATATAATCTTAAAATTTTTCGGCGGTTCCGACATAGTTATAATAGAAGGGTTTAAGGATTTAAGCATACCCAAGATAGAACTTTTAAGAAAAGAAATTTCCCCGGATATGGATATTAAATATAAAAACGACCCTAATTTGATCCTTGTTTGCGGGGACGATTTTATTAAAGATTTAAAAGTACCTCAAATAAATATAAACGATGCCGAAAAGATTGCGGATTTCATTGAAAAAGAGATAATAGGCGTTTAAATACCATGAATCCCGTAAGCCTTTTTAATTTATTGGAAAAATTTTTAAATAACGGAAGCGGAAGCAGCGGCATATCCGTCAGCCGGGATTATTGCGTCAGGCTGAAAAGCCCGATGGCAAGTTGTTATGAATGCATAGACAGATGCCCCGATTTGTCGATAAAAATAACCGATACCGATATTCAAATTCTTAAAAGCTGTACAAATTGTAATGCCTGCCTTTATATGTGTCCCAATTATGTGTTCGGCGTTAAACAAAAAACCGGAGAAGAGCCAAAAAAATATCTGGCGGTTGCGGACGGCATATACTATTTTTGCTCCAAAACAAATATAGAAAAAATTAATGATAAAATCGAATGTGTTTATGAGGCGGATACCTTAGATATAATTACCTGCCTGAAAGAGGGGAATAATTTATTTTTTATTACGGGAGATTGTAATTCGTGCAAATATAATTATTTCCACGGCAAAACTATTAAAAGGATAAAAGAAATAGCCGGATTTTTGAATGCGGAGGAAAATTTCAAAGAGATAAACATTAGCGAGTTCGATGCCCGTTCATTTTTGGATGCCTTAAAAAACGACGATAATAAAACAGGGGGGACGCTCGGCGGCATAAAAACAGGCGGTAAAAATGACGGCGGTAACGGTAAAGATGAAAATTTGGGCAGAAGGGAGTTTTTTAAAAATTCCATTAAAGGTATTAAAGATAACGCGAAAAAATTTGCGCAGGATTTATCCGTTGACGATTTGCCTTTTTCCGAGCTTTATTCTAATTATATAGATTTGGGTGATAAAAACGATAAAAAAATCAATAAACATTTCCTCGAGAAGCGCAGGAGCATCTTTCTTTTTTTAAAAAACAATAAAGACTTAGTGTCGCCGCTAAATATAAGGCTTCCGAAACTAAATAAAAATTGCGTTTTTTGCGGAAATTGCTGGGAATTATGCCCGACAGGCGCTTTAAGCTATGGAAAAAGCAAAATATTACTGGAGCCGTTTTTATGCACAGGGTGCAATTTATGTAAAGATATATGCAGTTTTGGGGCTGTTAGAATGTATAAGGCAAAAAATTTGAAAGAGGTTTCGAAACAAAGAATGTTACTTTCTCAAGATGAAATTTCATAAAAAATAACCTTCTATAATTTTTGATTATTCCCAAATCTCATCCATTATAGTATAGTGTATTATATTATTCCGTGTCAAGAATCATTTATAATTATATATACATGTATATATAATTATAAAACTATTTTTTATTTTTTTACCTGAATTACCTTTTTATTTATGAAAGAAAATTTTGAGATTTTAGAAATATCGGACGAAGATATCAGGATTGCGTTTAAAGAAATTAACGCATATTTTGATATTTCCTTAGAAGATTTTAAAGAGATATACAGGCATGCTTTAAATCACGCAAAGCAAAGGCTGTCGTCCGTTGCCGTCGGCAAGATAATGACCGCAGGCGTTATAACCATAACGGGGAATTCGGACATTCAGGAAGCGGTTCGCCTGTTGTCGGAAAATAAAATATCGGGTTTGCCCGTGGTTGACGATAAAAATAAGGTTATCGGCATTGTTACACATAAAGATATTATTGTAGCTGCCGGTATCGCAAAAGATCATACCTTTAGAGATATTTTAAGGCATATTATCGGCGAACCGGCGCCACATTATCATAAAGCCTTAGCAAAAAAGGTTAAGGATATAATGACTTCTCCCGCTATAACCGTATTTTCTGATACAGGAATTAAAGAAGCGGCCAATAAATTAGTTGAATTTGGAATAAACAGCCTGCCGGTTGTCGATAAAAACGGCGGTCTTATAGGAATTATATCGACAGGGGATATCGTAAATAATACGGGGAGCATTTAAAATTGAAGGAATATTTTAAAAAGATGAGAGGCGGCGGAGAAAACCCTTCGGAGGTTAACTTCATAGAAATTATATGGTCAGGTATAGGTTCATTTCTGGGGATTCTCATATGCGGATACCTTTCTTTCAAATACTTTACTCCAAAGGATATGACTTTATTTATAGGGTCTTTTGGCGCATCTGCGGTGCTTATTTACGCCGCTATAAAAAGCCCTCTGGCGCAGCCGAGAAATCTGATAGGGGGACATGTTCTTTCAGGTCTGGTAGGCGTGACATGTTATAAGCTTTTTGGGCATGATATTGCGTTAGCCTCTGCCCTTGCGGTATCTCTGGCGATTATGGTTATGCATGCGACAAAAACATTGCATCCGCCCGGAGGGGCAACCGCGCTCATAGCCGTAATCGGCGGTAAGGCCATATATCGTTTGGGATATTTGTATGCGCTGATTCCTGCGGGTCTTGGGGCTACGGTGCTTTTAATTATTGCCCTTTTGGTAAACAATCTTGCCGGACACAGAAAATATCCCGAATACTGGTTGTGAAACGGGCAATATAATCCTCTAACCTAAATCCAGATTTAGAAAATATTTATAAGTTCTAATATTAAATAACACTGGATTCCCGCTTTCGCGGGAATGACATTTGTACGGATTAACGCTGAAGCGGGTTGGGACATCCAATAGGTGAAATTTTAAATCACTGTATTGTCATTCCCGCGAAAGCGGGAATCCAGAAAATAAAATTCTAAATCGGGGTTTGGGTCTAAAAAAATCCTTGACAAAAAAGTAAATTTATTAAATAATATTAAACTACACTTAATTTGGTTAAAATTATAGTTTTATAGATAAGCAAGGAAACTCAGGGGGATAAATATGGCGGAAAGCAAATGGGTATTGATAGATGCAAAGGGTGTCAGTTTGGGAAGGGTTGCCGGTTTTGCCGCCAACAAGCTCATGGGCAAGGATAAACCTGACTGGACGCCTTATGCCGACAATGGAGATTTTGTTATCGTTATAAATAGCGCAAAGGCTAAGTTGACGGGTAAAAAAACAACGGATAAGGAATACCATTTTCACAGCGGGTATCCCGGCGGGCTTAAGTCTTATAATTATCAAGATATGG
>JAJYQZ010000213.1 GCA_021794335.1 bacterium | reverse complement strand
GTTTATGAAAAAGCCGTGCATCGCGACAAACGCGGGCGGTATTCCCGAGGTTTACGGCGATACGAATATTATAATTCCTCCAAAAGATGAGGTAAGACTCAAAGAAGCCGTAGAAACCTATATCGCCGGTCCAAAATATATGAAGGAAGAAGCGGTTAAAGGTTTTGAGAGGGCGGGCAGGCTTTTCAGGTCGGACATTTCAGTAGATAAAGTTATAAGTATGTATGAAGATATAATTAAAAGACCTCCGGTTGTAACAAAAATTTAACATAACCGTAATAAAACTGTAACATTCAAATGATAAAATAATCAAAATATTAATATTACTGTAATATTAAAATTTTGATTTGCGAAGCAGTTTTTGTTGCAGGCGTTAAGTTAAATTAAAAAATTCATTAAACGGAGGGCTTTTATGGAAGCTAAAAAAGATCTTAGAAATGACCTGTTAGACAAGGTTGATGAGGTTGACCTTGTCCGTCATCATTTTAGGACGATGTTTACGGCGGGGATGGGGTTTTTTACCGATGCGTATGACCTTTTCATTATCGGTGTAGTTATTGCGCTTTTAACGCCGATATGGCATCTTGACACATCCGAAATTGCGTTGCTCGGCAGTTCGTCGCTTATTGCGGCAGCCGTCGGGGCATACTTATTTGGAAGATTAGCCGATATTTTTGGGAGAAAGGCAATTTATGGACTAGAGGTTATCATTCTGACGATAGGGGCAATAGGTTCCGCATTCTCGCAGGATATTACCCAGCTTATAATCTGGAGGATTGTTTTGGGTTTGGGCATCGGCGGGGATTATCCTATAAGCGCAATAATTATGAGCGAATACGCAAATAGAAAGGACAGGGGCAAGCTCGTGTCTATGGTATTTTCTCTTCAAGGCATCGGTTTGATTGCCGGTCCTATGGCCGCCATACTTATTTTAATGATGGGAGTTCCGCATGATGTTGCGTGGAGAATTCTTTTGGCGCTCGGTGCAATTCCTGCGGCAAGCGTTATATATTTAAGAAGAAAAATTAAAGAAACCCCCTATTATAGCCTTAATGTCAAAGGAGATACTAATAATACCGTTGCAGCCATCAATGATATTACCGGAACTAAAATTAAAGTTGACGACAATAAGCATAGCAATGGAAACGGGGTAAAATTAAAAACAAAATGGCATGATTTATTTAAATACCCGAACAACTTGAGGCTGCTTGGCACTGCGGGAAGTTGGTTTTTATTAGATTGGGCATTTTATGGAAATTCTATAAGCTGGCCGTTAGTAATGAAATCCGTCATTCCAAATGCAACCTTTATTCAGGGTCTGGCGTTATCTACCATTGTGTTTGTGGTATTTGCGGCCCCATTTTATTGGCTTGCGGCTTTCAGCATGGATAAGCTTGGAAGAAAATTTATTCAGATACTTGGTTTTCTCGGTATGGCAATATGTTATTTAATAATTTCTTTGACAAGTTTTGCCGGTTATATGCTTATCCCGGCCATGTTCGTAATGATATTTGGCTTAAGCTATGTCTTTACGGAATTCGGACCTAATGTGACGACATTTGTTTATCCGTCAGAGGTTTTTCCCACTCCTGTCAGGGGTTTGGGCGATGGAATATCCGCGGGAACAGGAAAATTTGGAGCATTTCTCGGGACCCTTTTGTTTCCGTTTTTAATGATAGCCATAAAAATCCAGGGAACATTTATGGTTCTTGTTATAATATCTATCTTGGGGGCGATTTTGACAGCCTTTGCTTTGCCTGAGCCGAAAGAACAGTCTTTAAGGGTTGTCAGCGAAGAAGAAAAATACGCTGAAGCAGATAATTCGGTAGTTCCCCATAAAGCTTGATTTATTAGCAAGGCATATTGTGTTATAATTTGAATTAAGGTTAAATTATGAATTCTTTAAAAATAAATCAGGCGCTTTATTCAAAAGCCGATACGCACATTCATACGAGTTATAGCGATGGGACGAGTTCCCCCGAGGACATCGTAGAAGCCGCCGCAGGAAAGCTTCGGGTAATTGCTATCACCGACCATAACAGGATTAAGGGGGCGCTTAAGGCAAAGGACTATGCCCTAAGGAATAACTTTCTCGAGGTGGATGTTATAGTCGGGGAAGAGGTTTCGACAAAAAACGGACATGTTATAGGTCTTTTTTTGGAAAAAAAGGTTATTCCGGGTAAAACGGCTATGGAAACTATAGATGAAATACATATGCAGGGTGGGTTGGCGATTGCCCCTCACCCTTTTTATTTTGTATCTTACGCCGAAAAGGGGCATAAGCCCATAAGAAAAATGTTAACGGATTTGGATTTTGATGCAATCGAGGTTATTAATAATTCAAGCACATTTTCGATTGTTTCCAATGCCGTAACTTCTTTGGTAAATGTTTCGATAGGGCTTGCGCAGTTAGGGGTTAGCGATGCGCATACGCGTGAATTTATCGGCAAAGGATATACAAGATTTACCGGTAAATCAGCCTTAGATTTAAAAAACCAGATTAAAGAAAAAATGGTAACCGCCCACTTCAGCCATTATTCTTTGCCTGAACTAAAGCTTAACACTTTGCAGACATTTAAATCGCTGTATCTTTATTTGCTCAATAAAAGGGAAAAGGCTTAACCGCTCCCGCAAAAAGAATTAATCCCTGTAAAATGATAAGCCGTTTAATAATAAGTACGATTTTTATTGACAGTCTTTTTATAAATATATATACTGCATTAAAATGATGACTCGCGTGGATATATCCATATAGTCGTTCTTTGACAATTAAATGCCTAATCCCGCAATATTTGCGGGAGCGGAGGAACCGTTATTTTGGGGCTAATACTTTCTTAAAGAAAGCAAGGGATTACTCTTTATTCCTAGCCCGGCAGCTAACTTCGTAAGCTATTAAAGGGATTCAAATATATTAGTTTATATGCATTGCCGGCATTAACCGCCGCCGCAATTCATTAATATCGTTGTATCGTTTTTTAGTAAATATTTTATTTAAATTTAGACAAAAACACTTTAATAGCCGGGGGCAATTTCCTTCGGCTATTTTTTTTGCAAATTTTTCCATGCTCTAAAATATAAAATTAAAATGAGGGTTCTTTTATGATCGAAAATACTATTCTTTTAATAATCTTGGCAATCGTATTAGCGTATCTTTTTTATGTTCTTATTTATCCCGATAAATTTTAATAGCGGAGGACATGTATGCTTAGTTCACTGTTTGTTTTATTAGCTATCTTCATAATGTATGCCGTGTTATGGTTTTTGGTAGATTTTTTGGAAAAAATTTAAAAATAATAATAATTTAGAAAATAATGTAGAGGTAAAATTATATGACCACGACAGGTATATTACAGATCATTATTGTGCTTTCGGCTATAATTTTGGCTGCCGTTCCTTTAAGTAAATATATGGCGCATATTTTTAACGGGGAAGTTACTTTTTTAGATAAGATAATAAATCCGGTAGAAAATCTTACATTTAAATTTCTTAAAGTAAATGAAAAAGAACAAATGGACTGGATAGGTTACCTAAAGGCAGGGCTGATTATCAATTTTTTTATGCTTGCAATTGTTTTTCTTGTATTAAGGTTTCAAAATTATCTTCCGTTTAACCAGATGCATTATAAAGGCATTCCATGGCCTCTTGATTTTAATACTGCTATAAGCTTTATTACCAATACTAATTGGCAAAATTATGCAGGCGAAGAGGCTCTGTCGAATTTTTCGCAGATGTCTTTAGTATTTTTACAGTTCACATCTGCCGCAACAGGGCTTGTTTTTTTAATAGCGTTTATAAGAGGATTGATAAGGACGCAGGCAAAAAATGTCGGCAATTTTTATATAGATTTTACAAAAACCGTCTATAGAATTTTTATTCCCTTAGCCGTTATCTTTGCTATAATTATGCTTTTTCTGGGTTCTCCTCAAACCCTTGCTATGCAAAAAAGCGTGGTTAATATGACGGGGGCAAAGCAGTATCTTTCCATGGGTCCGGTCGCCTCGATGGTTTCCATCGAAAACCTCGGAACTAACGGAGGAGGTTTTTACAATGCAAACGCGGCACAGCCTTACGAAAATCCAAGCCCTTTTACTAACGCCCTGATAATATTTATGATGAGCATTATTCCGGTGGCGATTTTTTTTATGTACGGGATAATGATAGGCAACAAAAAGCATGCCTTAACCCTGTTCTTTGTCGCTCTCACACTTTTGACGGTATGTATATTTGCCGTATATCATCAAGAAGCCGCAGGCAATCCTTTCATAGCAAAATTAGGAGCCGACGTTAAAGTCTCAAAGTATAACCCGGGCGGAAATATGACCGGCAAAGAGGAGCATATCGGCATTGCGCAAAGTTCCTTATTTGCATCGGCCACCACGGCATTTACCACCGGAAATGTGGACAGCGCTCATGACAGCTATATGCCTCTATCCGTTATGGTTCTTTTAGGCGAAATGATGCTAAACCTTATATTCGGAGGAAAAGGAGTCGGTTTATTAAATATGCTGACCATGGTTATTATCGGCGTATTCATTGCAGGCCTTATGGTTGGAAGAACGCCTGAGTTTCTGGGGAAAAAAATAGAGGCAAAAGAGGTTAAACTTGCAACTTTAGCCATGTTTGCCCATGCTTTTATAATAATAGTTCCTTTTGCCGTTGCCCTTTCTATTCCCGCAGGAATAGCCGGGGCATTTAACCCCGGTCCGCATGGGTTCAGCGAAATTTTATACGCCTTTACTTCTACGGTTGCAAACAACGGCTCGGCAATGGCAGGGTTTAGCGGAAACACGCTTTTTTACAATATAATTTTGGGTCTTACGCTATTTTTTGGAAGATATGTCCCGATAATCTGCCAGGTGGCAATAGCAGGTTCTTTAATTAAAAAGAAAAGCGTTCCCGAATCTTTGGGAACATTTCCTGCCCATGGGCTGCTTTTTTATTCGGTTGTAATGGGGACAATAATTTTAATCGGGGCATTAACATTTTTTCCGGCCCTTGCTTTAGGCCCTATTGCCGAGCACTTTGCGCTTATGAAAGGGCATCTCTTTTAATCTATAATGTTAATTAATTAGTCTATAAATTAATTTTTTGGGGTGGTTTATGTTAAACGATTTTTTGAAGTCGATAAAATTAGCCGTCTGGTTATTTATATTATGCTCCGTTATATACACGGTGTTTATCTGGGGCATAGGAAAGATTTTTTTTCCGTTTCAGGCGGGGGGCAGCATAATCTATAAAAATTCTAAGCCTATAGGCTCTTTATTAATCGGCGAGAAATTTAACTCGCCGTATCTATTTAATTCCAGACCGTCAAGCGCAGGCACGGGCTACCAGGCCGATGCGTCATCGGCTTCCAACTATGGACCGACGAATAAGGATTATATAGGCGTCGTCAAGAAAAGGATTAAAAGGTTCTTGTTGGAAAATCCAACCGTCAAAAAGGGCGAAATTCCCGTTGATTTAGTAACAGGTTCCGGTTCAGGGTTAGATCCGTTTATCTCCGTCCTTGGCGCCCTTACGCAGATTACAAGGATTTCGAAACTAACCGGAATTAATCAAAACAGGTTAAAGGAACTTGTAGAAAGCAATATATCTTACAGAGATTTCGGAATATTTGGAACTCCCGGGGTAAATACGGTAAAACTAAATTTAAAATTGGCTCCGTTATTAAAGAGCGTTAATCCAAAGATTTACGATAAGGCTTTTAAAGGGCTTGTAAATAAAATTCAATAAAATAATAAATTTTCCTTAACGGTGAGTTAAGGATAAATAAAAGGGGTATAGAATATGCCAAAACAAGATTATTATGTATCCGCATTTAACAAAGAAATATTGGTATCGGCTATATGGGAATCTTTTAGAAAGTTAAATCCTAAGGTTATGATTAAAAATCCCGTTATGTTCGTTGTCGAAATCGGGTCGGTTATAACTGCCGCCATTTTTTTAAAAGATGTTTTTTTCCATGATTTTAAAGATATAGCCTTTATATTTCAGATAACTTTATGGCTCTGGTTTACGGTTTTATTTGCAAATTTTGCCGAAAGTATCTCTGAGGGCAGGGGCAAGGCTCAGGCGGAGAGT
>JAJYQZ010000261.1 GCA_021794335.1 bacterium | reverse complement strand
GCGCCGCTTCTTTCATACTCTTTCTTATCGTGGAAATCTTTTCTAAAAGGCACTTAATGGATTACTCGCTGTTTAAAAACAGAAATTTCTTAACGGGAAACTTAGTGAGCATGATAAGGGCGGGGGCTATTTTCAGCTCATTATTCATGCTGCCGATATTTATCGAAGACATACTGAGTTATAATGCAATGCATGCGGGATATTTAATGGCGCCGTTTGCCGTGGCGGTTGCGGTTATTTCCCCCGTTGCAGGCAAAATTTCCGATAAATACGGCCCGAAATATCTGCTTGTAGCAGGTATGCTGATATTTGCCGCGGCAAATTTTTCGTTGGGGAGCATGTCCCTTCAAACATCTATCCCGTTTATCGTGTATAACCAATTTTTAAGGGGAATAGGCGTAGGGCTTATAAACGCTCCCGTTATGATGACCGTTATTAACTCGGCCAAGTTTGAGCAGATACCGGACGCATCGGCGCTATACAATGTCTTATTTCAAATCGGGGCATCTTTTGGAATAGCCTGGTCGGGAAATGAACTTGCGATTAGGCAAGTTTATCACTTAAACCAGTATGCAGGGGATATTAACTATAATTTTTATGAATTTAAAAATGTAATAAATTTCTTGCGGGAAGACTTAATAAAAAACGGCAACTCCTTTGTCAAAGCAACCCTCTATCCATCAAATGCCGCTAAAGTCTTTGATTTTTTACTTAACGAATTTTCTTTAATCGGCGCTTACGGAGATGTATTTTTTATATTAGGTTATCTCTGTATTTTCGGAGGAATAGCCGCCTTATTCGTAAAAAATATTAAAAAATGAGTTCAAATCGGCAATTTTGGGATGAGCCCAAATCCCGATTTAGGATTTTATTTTCTGGATTCCCGCTTTCGCGGGAATGACGATAATGGAATTTAAACTTTAACCCAACGGGTGTCATTCCCGCGAAAGCGGGAATCCAGAGCTTTTAAGGTTTTGAAGTATATTCTACAATTTCTATCGGCAAATTAGGGCTCAGCGGGTTCCTTGATTTCATTTTATATCCATAGTAAAATAACCAAGTTCGCGCAATTTACCCGATTGACTATTTAATTGACTATTTATTAGGAGGGTTTTAAACTTTATGATAGCTTATTTCGTTATGGAATGCGCCGTCGATAGCAGAATTCCAACATATAGCGGAGGACTTGGAATTCTTGCCGGAGATACATTGCAAAGTTTCGCCGACCTTGAAGTTCCCGCCGTCTGTATAACTCTTTTGTGGAAAAACGGCTTCACCAACCAAAAGCTGTCAAACGACGGGACTCAGCTTGATTCCGTTCAGGAGTGGGATGTCGAAAGATATATGCAGCCCACAAATATAAAAATTAAAATGCCGCTCGGCGACAAAGATATTACGATTACCGCCTATAAATATACGATAGAATCGACAAAGGGGGATAATGAAATAGACGCTTATTTTTTAACCCCCGATGTTCCCGAAAATGACCCCGAAACAAGAAAAATATGCGACAGGCTGTATGTCGAAGGGGGCTTAACCCGCCTTAAGCAAGAAATAATTTTAGGTATAGGCGGATATGAAATGTTAAAAGCATTAAATTACAGGCCGTTTCTTTACCATATAAACGAAAGCCATTCAGCCTTTTTAATAGCAAGCCTTATGAAAGATATGGGTGATTTAAACAGGGTAAAATCAAGGGTGGTTTTTACGACCCATACCCCCATTCCTGCCGCTTTCGATAGATTCGAAATGAAAGATGTAGCGGGCATGCTCGGCAGATATTGCGACAAACAAGTGCTTTACGATATATATCAAGAAAAACTTGGGGATAACGATGAACTGAACCTTTCGTGGCTTGCCATTAAAAATGCAAAAAATGTCGTGGCCGTCTCAAGAAAGCATAAATTCGTTTCGGAACAAATATTCGAAGGATACAGGCTTAAATATGTTACCAACGGCATCCACCATATAAAGTGGGCTTCCCCTCATCACAAAATGTTATATGCAAAATATATTAAGGGTTGGGAGGAGGATCCCGATTTGCTGAGGGATGCCGCCTGCATACCCGATAACGAATTCGCTCAGGCGCATATATTATCCAAGGAGACTCTGGTAGAAATGGTGAACTCCGAAAGCGACGCTTCGTTTATTCCCGAAGATTTTACGATAGCCATGGCAAAAAGAATAACCCATTATAAACGAAACAACCTAATACTTTCGAATCCCAATAAATTAATCGAAATAGCGGAAAGAAAAGGAAATATCCAGATCATCTTTGCGGGAAAAGCCCACCCCGCCGACTCGGACGGTTTAGCCATGATAAAATCGATTCATAACGCATCCCAGTATATCGCGTCGAAAACAAAAAAGATTAAAATTGCTTTTTTAGAAAATTACAATATTCATAAAGCCGGCATAATATTAGCCGGAGCGGATTTATGGCTTAACAATCCCGTAAGGCCGTTAGAAGCATCCGGCACAAGCGGCATGAAGGCATCGCTTAACGGCGTTCCGAATTTTAGCGTTCTTGACGGCTGGTGGCTCGAAGCCTGCATGGAGGGAATAAACGGATGGGGGATAGGGCCTAAACCGGCGTGGACGGATCTTAGCTACTCCGACGACATACAGGATTCAAACGATATTTACGGAAAACTTGAATTTAACATACTGGATCTATATTATAAAAATTTTTCGGACTATCTTAAAATAATGAAAATGGCGGTTTCCACCATAGCTCCACATTTTAATACTCATAGAATGGTTTCGGAATATGTTACGGATTTATATTTGACCGGTATAATAATGTGCTATTTAGAGCGTGAAAAAGCGGGCGTTTGCGATATGTAATTCTAATCCAAATCCAGATTTCCCAAATAAACTGGATGAGCTTCGCTGTACTTCGTTTCCTGCTGAAGCGGGTTGGGACACGGTATAGGACAATTTTGCCCCGACATATCTAAATAAACTGGATTCCTGCTTTTGCAGGAATGACAGCCGACTGGTGAAACGATAAATTCTCTCTTAGTCATTCCCGCGAAAGCGGGAATCCATACAAATGTCCCAACCCGCTTCAGCGGGAAAGTTTCTTTGAAACTTCACATATCTTCGGCACGCGCTTACGGGCGCATGCTGCCCTTGCGTGCCGAAGATGCTGAAAGCCATATAAACGCATGCCGTTTATGGCGAAGCGGGAATCCGGAAAAATAATTTTCTACCCGCAATTTTGGGATTTATTCGACATTGCAATTTCGTGGACTACACCGCCCTTACATATATTCTTCCGTACGCATTAAAAAAGTATGCCTTTTTTAGCGGAAGAATATGGGGGACTTCTCGGCGGGAAAGTTAAAGTAGTTTCTAAGTCGGGATTTGGAGTCGCCGCCACCTACCCGTTTGGATTTATTATAACCTTTAAGGAATCCTGAGCTTTAGCCGTAAGTTCGAATCCTTTAGCAATATCTTTTAAAGAAAGCCTGTCGGTTATCATATCCTTAACGCTAATTCTTTTAGACCTTATAAGCTCGAGCGCCGTCCTATGGTCAAGTATCGAACCGGCATAGGAGCTCAAAAGCGCAACCTCGGTTCTCCAGAATATTTCGTTTATAGATAAGGGAAGCTTTGCTCCTTCATCCGCCGCTCCAAAAAATAAAACTGTTCCGCCCCTCCTGACGGATTTAAGCCCATGCAGGACGGCGCTGTGCGCCCCCGTTGATAGAATTACCACATCGGCTAAAAATCCGTCATTTATTTCTTTGACCGCTTCGGGTAAATCTACGTTTTTATCGCCGGCGTTAAAAACATAATCCGCCCCAAATTTTTTAGCATATTCAAGCCTTTTGTCATTTATATCAGTCGCTATAATCCTGCTTGCGCCCGTTGTCCTTAAAAGATTAATATGAAGAAGCCCGGCAAGTCCGCTTCCGATGACTATAACGGTATCCGCAGGTTTTACACCGGCAAGTCTTTGCCCTCTGACAACGCAGGCAAGCGGCTCGACAAATGTCCCTTCTTCAAAGCTGACGGAATCCGGCAGGATATATATGCCATTTTTGACATTTATTTCGGGAAGCCTTAAAAACTCGGAAAATCCGCCCGGATCGAAGTTCGTCGCTCTTATAGTATCGCAAACGGTTTGGTGTCCGCTTAAGCAATATTTACAGATATTGCACGGAACATGATGGGCGGCGCAAATTCTGTCCCCCGCCTTATATCCCTTAACATTTTTTCCAACATCCGCAATCACGCCCGTAACCTCGTGCCCTAAAACAAGAGGAACTTTGTCTCTCCTATACCATTCTATGACGTCGCTGCCGCAAATCCCGCTTGCCATAACCTTCATAAGGACTTCATCGTCATCGATTTTCGGAACCGCTTTTTCGATTATCTTTATATCTTTATTGCTATAATAAAGCGCGCAACGCATAATGGTAATGCCTCCGCATTAATAAATTTGATAAATATTTTAATAACTCTTGCCCGTATTGAAGGGCGTAAGCAGACCCCTGTAATATTCTAATGTTTGTCCCAATCCTTCCTTTAACGAAAACTTCGGATTAAATCCCAGCTCTCTTTCGGCTCTTGTTATATCGGCTTCCGAATACTTTATATCCCCGCCCCTGAAAGGCCCGTGCTCATATTGTATATCGTTGCCGAAAAATTCCTTAAGCGTCTGAACCAGTTCATTTAAACTAACCGATTTTCCGATTCCGGCGTTATAAACACCCGGCTTTTTCTCTCCCCCATACATTACCGCCAGAAGATTTATATCGACAATATCGTCAACATAGCAAAAATCCCTCGTGGTCGTTCCGTCCCCGTTAATAATAAACCTTTCATTGCTCAAAATCTTTTTTACCCATATAGGGATAACAGCTGCATAAGCGGAATAAGGGTCTTGAAATTTCCCGTATATGTTAAAATACCTGAAGCCTACCGACTCAAAGCCAAAACTGTTAAAAAACGCCTTTGCGTATATTTCGTTCGTAAGTTTTGCGGCGCCGTAAACGGAAAGAGGCTCTCCTATATTGTCCTCTACCGACGGCATATTTGAATTTGTTCCATAAACGGCCGAACTCGACGCATAAATAAACCTCTTAACCGTTGAAAGCCTTGATGCGTTAAGGATGTTAAAGAAAGCGGCATCGTTATTAGAATGAAAAAGATGCGGTTCTTTTAGCGACCACGGAACGGACGCTATTGCCGCCTCATGAAAAACATAGTCTATGTTCTCCGCGGCTTTTTTGCAAAGTTCGGCATCGTTTAAATCGCCTTTAATAAATTTAAAGCCGTCCGTTTTTCCGTTTTCCCTTGCAAAATTATTAATATGCTCTATGTTGGAAATCCTGCCCGTAATAAAGCTATCGATGCCGGTAACGCTCTGCCCCAATTCTAAAAGCCTTAATGCAAGATTTGTCCCGACAAAGCCTGCCGCCCCCGTAACTAAAAACCTTAATTTTTTATCTTTAAACCAATTTTTTATTTCTTCGGTCAAACTTTATTCTCCTCAATTATTCTACTATTCTACTATTCTACTTTAGCGCGAACTACCCCGCCCTTTCCGGAGGGGACTTCTCGGCAATGTCGGTTAAAATTCTAGAAAACTGCCTGATTTTCACCCTGTTCTATGGCAAGCACTACATCCCGTTTTCTTAAAATTCCCATAAAGGCAAGAAAAATCCCCAAAACTGCGTAAAAAATCAGAATTATCCTGAAATTTTATTATTTTTCTTTTGAGGTTTGTTCGGGTTTTTATGAATATTTTTTTAAAAGAAGGCATCATAACGGGCTAAATATATCTCATAATAAATAAAAATGGCAGCCCCAACGGGATTCGAACCCGTGTTACTGCCGTGAGAGGGCAACGTCCTAACCGCTAGACTATGGGGCCGTTTTAATCAATAGGATTTTTCAAACGAAAAATATTTATCGTTAAATTATATAATATATTTAAAATAAAATAAATAAAAATTACTCCCAAATCCAGATTTAGAAATTTATTTTCTGGATTCCCGCTTTCGCAGGAATGACTAAGAGAGAATTTACGATTTCACCCTTTAGATGTCATTCCCGCGTAGGCGGGAATCCAGAATTTACATATAACC
>JAJYQZ010000154.1 GCA_021794335.1 bacterium | reverse complement strand
AAGCCCGAGGCAAACAGGGCATACCATAGAATTAGGTTCTTTTCCGAAAATATTTTGACAGGAGCAAAACATCTTGGTTTTCGTAAGAAGCTGGGAATGAACCTCAAGCCCGATTACCGCTTCAAAATCTTCCGCTCTAACACCCTGTGAACTGGCGGCAATACCGGTGCGCATTCCGATACCTATCGCTGTATCCGCATCGGCGGCAACGCCATTCGAAATACGGACGCCGACATTGGTTTTATTAGTATCTGCCGCAATATTACTTTCCATATTTAAACTCCATAGAATTTTTTAAATATTCTCTCACCTAGAGATTGCATCTTCTTTTACTCTGAATTTATTTCGGTTTTTTGATTCTGCTTCTTGTTCTTTCTTTGCGTCAATAATCATTTCTAATAATTCAGTCAGGGCAATATAGCCTATTTCATGATAATTAATTATAGCATAAAAAGGTGAGGTAATAAATTATCCAAAATTGCCGATAGAAATAAATTTGTCTGGATTATCGCTTCGCTCTCGGCTTTCAGCCTCGTGAAGTTTATCCTAAACTTTCCCGCTGAAGCGGGTTGGGACTTTGCGAGCATTTAACGTTTCACCCAACAGGTGTCATTCCCGCGTAGGCGGGAAAGTTTCAAAGAAACTTCACGAGTGTCGTCAGACACGAGAGCGAAGCGGTAATCCAGTGTTTTTAAGCTTTTATTATTTAATTATTTCAAATATTTCATAAATTTTAGTATTGGGATAATCTAATGAATTATTTGAATTATTTTTTAGATTAAGTTCTTTTGCACGATTTAAGGCATTGCCTAATTTATCGAAATATTTATCGAAAAAATCTATTTTTTCGAAATCCTTTTTATTTTTGTTTCTAGGATAAGATATTAAATATTCTTGCAATCGTTCTATAATCATTTCGCATTTGACCCCCGGCCTGTTATAGCTCTCAAAATGCAAAAGGAGCCATAATTCGAAGCATGGAAAAGAGATTATTAAACCCAAATTATGTTTTTTGGCCAATGCTTCGGCCTTTATAAAATTTTCTTTATTCTTCGGGCTTTCTTTTATAGTATCCGTATCAAAAACGCAAAATATCTTTTCGAATATTTTGCGGTCTTTCGATGTTTTAATTTTTTTTATCGCATATTTTACAACGCCTAAAGGATCCGTTGTATGGCCGGCAGTATATACATTTATATTAACTTCGCCATCAAGTTGATTAAGATACCTGTTGTACTGGCTAAAATATATTTTTTCTATATAGCCCTCAGAAATTATTAAAAATACCCTCCGGCTCTTTCTCGGTTTTTCCCGTCTCTTGAATTTAGCCATTATTTAATCCGCATATTATTACGCTATTTTTGGGATAGCGCCGTATTGACCGTAAAGATAGCGCATTTTAATATCGTCTTCCAATCTTGGCTTAGGTTTTATGTCGTCCAACGAAAAAAGCGACGTGCTTCCGTTTTTTTTCCTTTCCGTAAACCATATTTCATCCCTGCGGAATTTTTCCGTATCTAATAGGTCGGAATTGTGTGAAGTAAAAATAAGCTGGGGGTCGGGATAAATATCGTAATAAAAATCTAATAAGAAATTTATTATATGGGGATGCATTGAGGATTCTAATTCGTCTATCAGAATAATCCCTTTGTTTTCGACAAAAAACGGCAAAAGAAAGAATAATTTTTGTGTTCCACTCGACTCTTCGTTTATACCTAATTCACCCGGGATGCCGTTATATTCATGCTTGAAATTGATTTCATCTACGGCAAGGTTATCCATATCGAATTCTTTATTGGAGCTTTTTATTTCAACGGCCTTATCCATAAGAAATTTCCTCAAAACCCCAAATTCATTGCTTATATTTTTGGTTTTAATTTCATAATCGGTAATTCCTAAATCCGCTTTTTGTAAAAAATTAATTAATTTATTCTTATTATCTTTTTTCTTATAATATTCCACGATATTTTTCATAAAAACCACACCGCTAAATAAATCTATCTGATTAAGTACCGGTGTAATATTGTTAAAAAAAGCATAAATATTTTTCGCTTTTTCCTCGTTCATCATCGCCGCAACTGATAAAAAAAGGGAATTCTCTTTAGTCATACCCGCGATAGACTTATTATTCCCCTTCATATCGCTTCCGAATTTATATCCTTCAGCTTTGCTTCTTTGAAAAAGATTTTTTTTCTGATTTTTAGGATAATAATACAGCCATTCGCTATGTATTTCTTTTTCGTCAAGCTCAAAACCGTAGGAATACAAAATCCCGTCGTCAAGAATAAAGGTAATTTCGAATTTCGATAGTGTTTTATCTTTTTCTTTTATAAATTTAAACGGCACAATCCCTGTTGAAGTGCCCGGAAGATTTTTTGAAGAGAAAATCACAAGTCTTTTCATAAAATCACATGCTTTAAGCATATTTGTTTTACCTGATGCATTAGGGCCAAATATGCCCGCCGTCCTTAAAACTTTGATTCTGTATTTACTAAACTCTTTAAAGTGATTTAATAATGTTTTGTCGGCATTATTCGCAATCATGCTAAGCGTTTGCTCTTCGTTTATCGAAAGATAATTCGAAACTTTAAATTCCACTAACATACATTTAATCTCTTGCTAATAATTAATATCAATTTCATTAAAAATATATTTAATTATATCACTTTTTGTAATTTAATTGCAAAAAATTAAATATTTAAACTTTTTGCTTCGTCTGTTATACTCATTATTCCGTTTCGTCTAAAAGTTTTATTATCTGCCCCAGTGACGGTAATTCTTTTTGATGGACAAGCACGTTTTTACTCCAGCCTAGTTTCTTAGTCATGCGGATTATTTTAAATTATCTACTATTTCATATAATCTATTGAAATTTTTCGATCTTTCCTTGAGAGTGCATATATCGATTTGATTTGCAATTTCTTCCACAACCTTTTTACCGTATGTTATATTCTTCTTTTCGTTTAGTAATTTTGACAGATATTTTTTAGGGTCTTGAATGCTTTCCGGATTTTTAATTTTTTTAAATTTTACTTTTTCCCCGAAAATCTCGTTTATATCTTCAATACATGTCAAAAAAAACGTCTCAAGTTCCGTACACGTCGCATGTATTTTAATATTATCCGGCATATTCGTTAGATTAAGAGATTGTTTAATAAAACCGGCTCTTTCCGGTGCGCATTTTTTATCGCAATCGAAGATGATTAAGCCTTTTTCGACACTGCTGTAACTTGACTGTCGTAATTTTTTATTTAAAATTTTAAAAGTTTCTACTAACTTTTTCTTGTCGCAGCCGTGCAGGGGATAGGATATAATATTTATTTCAGGCTTTATTTTTTTAAAAAAAACTTCATATGAAAGTCGGTCGTCTTCACCTTCCACTATTAAGCCAATCGATATCGGAGGCATTTATTTTAATGCCCCCGAAAAGTAAAGCGAACCGAGACCTATTTCTTTATTTTCGATAAGTTCTTTCATATCTTTATTATCTTTGGGATAAACGACGGTCGTTTCCCCATGCTCTTTTTTAACTATTATAAGCTCTTCTATTTTAAAGTTATCTATTAAAACAAGCGAGTGGGTGGTAATAAAAATTTGGGAAAGTTCTAAATGTATTCCCGACTCGTCTTTAGTGTCTTTTTTTATGATTTGTCGTTCCGAATCTGTCCTTGCCCCCCTTAATAATTCCACTAAATCTCTTAATATACCCGGATGCAGGTAATTTTCGGGTTCTTCGACGACGATAAAAGGCGGGGTTAACTCGGGCGGGGCAAAGATTAAAGAAAGTAAGGCTATTAATTTCAATTCGCCGTCCGACATATTCAGTAAATTTATAGGCTCGCCGAGATAATTTTCCTTAGAGGAAAGGTAAACGGTGGCAGTTTGAGTAATATTTGCAAAAACCCCCGATATATCGGGTAAAATATTTCTGATCGCGCTCGTGAGTTTTGCAAAATTTTCAGGGTATTTTGTCTGCAACGTAAGCATCCAGCTTGATAAATTGCTGCCGTTCTTCAATAGGAATTGCTGAGAAGAAGATGGATTTTGGGTGTTCTTCATAGACGACGGCTCTAACATATAAAACCATATGTTCGAAAGAACCGATTTTACATAAAAAGAAATACCGTTAGATATATTTACGGTTTGAAGGACTAACTGGTTCATAAAAGGAATATTAAATTCTCTTGCGGAAGATAAATCTTCTTTTACCTTAAAGTTATTCTGCTGCGGACCCGTTATTATATCCTGTCCGTCAATATTAAGCTCCTCTTTTTTTATAGAGACGTTTCCGTAACTATCAGACGACAGTTCAAAAAGGTATATAAAATCGCATTTCTTTTTATATTTTTGCAAAAATATTTCCCCTTCGATATAAAATGAAATAAAATCGACATTATTTTCCTTATCGGCAAGCCGTGATTTTTCACCTTTCCATTTTATTTCCCGATACCCGTTCCTATTTTGGACCGCCGCTTGAAAACCGATATTAAGGGAATCTGAAATAAAATTTAGCGCATCCGCGATATTGCTTTTACCGGACATATTTGGTCCGGCGAAAACCGATATAAGTCCGGAAAAGTCGCATTCGAAATTTTTCAAACTCTTAAAATTTTTAACCTTTAATTTTTTAATCATAAAATTAATTTTATGTTATTTTACGATAAATTGTGCGAACAATATTAATATTATATTATGCCGCACGGTAAAAAACATTATTAAATAATCTTATCGGTATAGGACCAGCCATTATCCCCTTATATATCCAGTTTTCTAAATCCGGCTTTTTCCCTAAACTTCACCTCGTCCTCTAACACTTTGGCAAACGATAAAAGCCTGTTTATTCTGATTCTTTTTTCCGCCGCCCCGTCCATTTTGACGGTTAAATGGCCGTTTGACGATACGGGGTCTAAATACTGGGATATTTGATACCCCTTTGGTAAATCGGGATAAAAATACCCAAAATTGCCGATAGAAAATTCTAACTCTGGATTCCTGCTTTCGCAGGAATGACAATATGAGGTTTTAACGTTACATCCAACGGGTGTCATTCCTGCGAAAGCAGGAATCCAGTGTCTTTAAGCTTTTGAGGTCAATTTATTAATTTCTATCGGCAAATTAGGGAAAATAGTTCTTTCTTGCAAAAAGGCTTTTTTTATTTATGCCGATATTTAAAGCCAGAGCCGCCTTTACGGCAAGCCTGACGCTCTCAAGGTTGATTACCGGAAGGGCGCCCGGAAGCCCGAGGCAAACAGGGCATACCATAGAATTAGGTTCTTTTCCGAAAATATTTTGACAGGAGCAAAACATCTTGGTTTTCGTAAGAAGCTGGGAATGAACCTCAAGCCCGATTACCGCTTCAAAAGAATGCCGGGCATCATGCAAATCATTGTAATTATCGTTATTCATATTTTTACCTCGATAAGGCGAAATTTCTTGTTGTATCCTTTGTCTTTTCGTCATATAATATCCATATCGTTCTTTGACAACTTATATGGGGTTGGGAGTAAGTCTAAGGATACTCCCGTAAAATAAGTTTCCAAAATAGCATAACAGAGTAGGGACATCTACTCTCGGAGTAGGCAGTATAAGACGGACTTCGTCCGCTACTGCCGTCGATACCGGAATCCCCTGCCTTTAGGCATGGGGAGTATGTCAAATCACAGGGGTATATTTATCTCTAAACTTAACCTCATCCTCTATAACCTTTGCAACCGAAAGAAGCCTTGCTTCCGTAGTCCATGGCGAGATAAGCTGTAAGCCTATGGGAAGAACGCCCCCTTTTTTTGCCGGATTATCCATAACGCCGGCAGGCAGGCTTAATGCCGGCAAATAAGCAAGATTAACGGATATTGTGTAAATATCCGATAAATACATGCTTAACGGATCGCTCATCTTTTCCCCTATTAAAAATGCGGGCGTGGGCGATGTCGGGCCGAGTATGATATCCACATTATTAAAAGAGTCTTTGTAGTTTTTAATTATTAGTTTTCTAACCAATGACGCCTTTTTATAATAGGCGTCATAATAGCCTGCGGATAAGGCAAAAGTCCCCAATATTATCCGTCTTTTAACCTCTTTTCCAAACCCGAATTCTCTTGATT